>NZ_JBFAXK010000025.1:0-131887 GCF_040680715.1 Nocardia sp. NPDC051981
GCTTCGGTCGTGCGAATCTTCTTGCGCCGCACCACACCTCGCCACCCGTTGGCCCGCATCAACCGTTCCACCGTGCACCGGGCCACCTCGATGCCTTCGCGCCGCAGGTGCGCCCACATCTTCTCCGCCCCGTACAGGCATTCCGGCCGACGTTTGCCGTTCTCGTCGGGCTCGTAATAACCGGCGAGGATCTCCGTGAGGGCGGTATCCCACAACGCCCGTTTCGACGGCGCACGTTTCGCCCAGGCATGGAAGGTGCGCGCCGAGATCTTCACCCCGCGCCCGGTCAACACCCGGCACATCGCCGAAATCGGGAACCGGGCCATGTGCTCGGCGATGAACTCACACACTAAAGGTGTCGCGGGTGCTTGTCCCGCGCGAAAAAAGACGTTGCCGCAGAAAGGATTTCGATCGTCTGCTCCAACTCGGCGATCTTCCGCTTCTGCTCCCGGATGATCCTGGCCGACTCCGTCGAGGCCCCCTCGGCCTCGCCCCGATCGACCACGGCCTGCCGGATCCATTTCCGCAGCGTCTCCGCCGTCATCCCCAGCCGAGCCGACACCGCCTTGATCGCGGCCCACTCACTGTCATAGTCGCCGCGATGGTCCACGACCAGCCGCACAGCCTTGGCCCTGGTCGCTTCGTCGTACTTCGCTGGCATAACTTGCCCATCCTAATGAGATCTAGCGGGTAGGCCTCCCCAGCTTTCTCGGTCGGGCAGACTCGCTTCTGGTAGCGACTGGCAGGTGAGCACCCGCCCAACCCGGGCCTCGAGCCCTGTTGAGAGATCGTGCCCCTGCCGGTCGGCCGGGAGAAATGGATCGCTGATGGGATGTCGTGCCCGCCGCGGGTCGGCGTGAGCACCGATTCATTAGGTCGCCGACGTTCTCCCTGCTCGCTGCCGGATCGGTTGTCCGACAACGATTGAACGGAGAGCTGCTGTGCTGCTGGTCGGTGACGACTGGGCCGAAGATCATCACGATGTCGAGTTGATGGACGACACCGGGAAACGACTGGCCAAAGCCCGGTTACCCGAGGGAATCACCGGGATCACCCGACTGCACGCCATGATCGGTGAACACCTCGGCGACGACGATGATGCCGCGCAGGTGCGGGTCGGGATCGAAACCGATCGCGGCCCATGGGTCGCGGCGCTGATCGCGGCCGGCTACACCGTGTTCGCAGTGAACCCGTTGCAAGCGGCCCGGTTCCGGGAACGCCGCAGCGTGTCCGGCGCGAAATCCGATGCCGCCGACGCGCACACCCTGGCGGACATGGTCCGAACCGACTCACACCAGCTGCGCCCGATCGCCGGCGACAGTCCTGCCGCCGAAGCGGTGAAAGTTGTCGCCCGAGCCCACAAGACGTTGATCTGGGACCGCACCCGCCATACTCAACGCCTGCGACACGGATTACGAGAGTACTTCCCCGCCGCTTTGGAAGCCTTCGACGACCTCGACGCGCCCGACGCCCTGGAACTGTTGGGCAAGGCACCCGACCCGACATCCGCGGCGAGGTTGTCGCTCAACCAAGTCCGCGCCGCATTGAAGCGCGCCGGACGCCGCGGCGACATCGACGCCAAGGCCACCCGCATCCACGCGATCCTGCGCAGCGAGCAACTGGGCCGGAACCCGGTCATCGAGCAGGCATACGCAGCCGGGACCCGCTCCACGGTCGCGATCCTGACCACTCTCGACGCGCAGGTGAAAGTCCTGCAACAGGAGGTCGAGGCCCATTTTGGCCGGCACCCGGCCGCTGAGATCATTCGGTCCCAGCCGGGACTGGGCACGATCCTCGGCGCCCGGGTGCTCGCCGAATTCGGAGACGACCCCGCCCGCTACACCAGCGCCAAGGCCCGCAAGAACTACGCCGCGACCAGCCCCATCACCCGCGCCTCCGGCAAGACGAAGGTCGTCACGGCCCGGTTCGTGCACCAAGACCGCCTGGTCGACGCCCTGATGGCACAGGCGTTCAGCGCGCTCAACGCGTCGTCGGGCGCGCGCTACTACTACGACAAGCAACGCGCCCGCGGCCTGGCCCACAACGCCGCCCTGCGACAGGTCGCCAACCGGCTCGTCGGCATCCTCCACGGCTGCCTCAAGACGAACACGCTCTACAACGAGACCACCGCCTGGGCACACCACAACCAAGATCAACAATCCGCAGCTTGACCGACCACCGCCATGGGATGTCTCTCAAGAAAGAGAGTGGGCATGAAACCCGGGGCGATTCACACTCGGCCGAAGAGTCACGGTTGGCGAGGTTCCTGAAGCCGCTGGGCAAGACTCTCGAACGGGTCTCGCGCGCCCACGCCGGGCCTAGATACGTTCGAACGACTTCTCCGTTTGTGTGCTCTACGCCCTCCACGCCCTCCGATGCCATCGGCTCGACGACCGACCCATCTGGCCGACCCGACTTCGTCAAGACTGCTCTCGGGCCTTGCCTTCACTCGCGGACAGGTGAACCCTCGAGTTCATGGCCAAGCCATATCGAGCGGGGTGGGGTGTCAGGGCATCCAACGCGTGGATGCGGACTGTGATACGCGCCGGGTTGCCGATGTGGACCTTCCGTGTCCTCACCGTGGCCGGACGGCGCACCGGCGACGCCATCCAGACGCCGTTGGCGGTGTTCGAACAGCATGGCCGACAATATCTTGTCGCGTCCTATGGAACGGTGAACTGGGTACGCAACCTTCGTGCGGCACAAGGGAAGGCGACGCTGCGCCAGGGCAGGCGCCTCGAGTCCGTGACAGCCGTCGAGTTGCCCACCGATCAAGCGGCCGAGGTGTTCCGCGCATCGCTGGTCACGGGGCCGCCACACGTTCCCAAACCCGTTGTGGCGCTCTACCGACGGTTCTTCGTGCTGCCCTACCTGGATGTGGATGTGGACTCATCACCGCAGCAATTCCTCGACAACGCCCGCACCCATCCGGTTTTCGAAATCGTGCCGGTATGACGAAGCATCGGACCTCCGCACGGCGCCGAGCGTCAGCCCGCGGTCCGTCGAGCTGATATCCACGCCGCACCCATCACAAGGGATGGATCGGCAAAGCCATACCTGATCTCGCCTGTCTCGAAGAATTCGCCAGCATGATCGCCCGCCGGACCCGATAGGGAGGGCCTATTGTCGAGGGCAGTGCTGAGGACCCGAGTCGAGATCGTACGGGGCTTGATGGCCATCGGTGCGGACTCGTGGTTGCGAGCTACTCGACGGTGTCGCACACCGTTGCCCTGGTCGGGGGCTTGCCACACCCGACGGACCCGCAGATCCCGCCCCTGAGCCGGGCGAGAGGATCACCGCGGGTCGCGGTCCGGACACCGCCCGCGCGGCGAGACCCACCTGAGCCGAATCCCCGCCGCGCGGGCGGCGACGCCCCCGTGTGGGCACACATCATCGGCGCTCGCGGGCAGCCGGTGGCACAGCGGCCCCTGGGCCATCGCATCCCCACATGACCGACTTCCACCAGTCGTCGAGTGGACTCGGGTCGGGCCACACCGCGGCTGCTTCGCTGAATTCCCGTCTGCCGGAGATTCTTTCGCCGGATTGCTCATTCACCGCCGCGGTCCGGTCGCGGAATGTGTCGACGTCGTCGTTGATGGCGCTACGTCCGGTACGCGATGCTTTTCGGTACCGGGATCGAGACGATCGTGGCGGCCCGATGAACGTCGAAATTTCCGGCTGGACCGCCATGACGTGCCTCCTCGTTCGCACTGCCACTGCGATTGGCAGTGCAACTCTCGTTCGGGTACTACCCACCCGACGGAGCTCGAATCTCCGGAAGGTCAACTGTCGCTCGGGGTCCACCGTTGTCGGGTATGGCGGGCAGGGACATCGTTGTGACAGTGAGCGAGGAAGACTGGTACGCGTTGAACACGCTGCGGCGGGAGTACGCGGGGATAAGCGTGCAGGTGGCCTACGTGGGTTGGGGTATTCGGGTACTGGGGATGCAGGCCCGGACTGGGCATCTTGCCTATGGGCAGTTGATTAACGGGGCCGCCAGCGGGTAGAGGACCGATGTCGGTGCAAATACGGACCCAAGCCGAAAACGCCGATATGGCGTGTTGCCTGCCACCCTGCCCGGACCTGCGCTCCCGACGCGCACACCGGGGACGGGCAACGGCCACCCACCACTCCCGAACAACCCAGATCCGAGGACGTAGATCAGGAGCAGAGCATGGGCACGATTCGGCTCACCGGCGAGATCGGAAAACCCTTCGCTGTCGATCCCAGCCCCGAACAGGTGACCATTACAGCCGGCGGGTCGCCGATGCGCGTCGGTGTACGCGTGACACCCGAGGGAGAAGCAGGCGCCGGCCAAGTGCGCGTCGTCGTTGGCGTCAACCCCGAATCGGGGCTGACCTTCACACACAGTCAGCTGACGGTCAACGACGGGACCACCTATCCCGCGGGCGCCGACTCTCGCGAGGATGTCTTGTCCTTCGAGGCCGTCACCATCGACTCCGAGGTGAATCCGGAGCTGTCCGTCGAGGTAAGGGCCAGCGAGCAAGCACCGCGAGACCCTACCGCCGTCTCGTTCGCAGTCGGCTTGACCTCGTGCGCCGTACCCGTCACGATCGCGACCCCAACCGACGAATGACCGGGCCCCCAACCAACCGCAAGCGTGTCCCCCTCGCAGGTTTTCGGAACTGGACGTTGCACTGCCGCTGACGTAGTTGGTGGGGTCGAGGCTGCCGCCGCCTCCGTAGCCGTCCAGTTTCGGTTGCGCGACAAGGGTCGTTCCAGCGGGCGCGGGTTCGACCTGCACGGTGCCCGCGACGCATGCGCGAGCATCGAAATACGTTGCTGGACTCCGTTGTCTATCCACCTCGCGCAGTAGCAGCAGCGGTCCGGGGTGCGTCACCTGTCGATGGGGCATTGTCGTGGACTCGCTGCGGTCCGCTCGGCGGCGCTGGTGATGTTGCGGACCATGCCGCCGAAGATCGCGGCGTGGAACGGGGCGACGGCATGCCAATAGATGTGGCCTGCCAGGCCGTGCGGGTCGAACAGGGCACGCTGGCGGTAGCGTGCTCCGCCGTTCGTGAGTGGGGTGACCGTCAGTTCCAGCCAGGCTCGCCCGGGAACCCGCATCTCCGCGCGCAACAGGATGCGCCGGCCGCGTTCGAGTCGTTCGACCCGCCACCAGTCCAGGGCTTCGCCCTCACGCAGCCGGTTCGGATGTCGGCGTCCCCGGCGCAGGCCGGCACCGCCGAGTAGGCGGTCGAGCCATCCGCGCAGCGCCCAGGCCAGCGGAAAGGAGTACCAGCCATTGGTGCCGCCGATCGACTCCAGCACCGACCAGAGGGTCGTTGGATCGGCGATGGTATTCCGTTCCCGCACATCGGAATACGCCGAACCACCGGACCATTCCGGATCGGTGGGCAGCGGATCCGACGGGGCGTCGGACGGACTCGCATCCGACCATCGGGTAGGGACATCCAGGGTCCTGACGCGCTGCAAGGCCAAGCCGACCGCGCGCCGATACGGTGTGAGCCCGCCCCGTGGGTCGGGAATGTATTGGGCGACACGGTGTTCAGCGCACACCACATCGTTGGCCAGCGACTCCATCAGCGGCACCGCGATCGCTCGGGGCACCGGTGTCACCAGGTTCACCCACTGCGCCGACAACCACGGTGTGAGCACGGGGACCGGCACGATCAGGCGGTGTGGCAACTCGGCGACCTCGGCGTACCCGCGCATCATGCCCAGAAAGGTGAGCACGTCGGGCCCGCCGATGTCGAAGGCTTCGTTGACCGTGTCGGGTAGTCCGGCCGCACCGGTCAAGTAATGGATGACATCGCGCACCGCGATGGGCTGGATGCGGTTGCGCACCCACCGCGGCGTCACCATCACCGGCAGCCGTTCGGTGAGATACCGCAGCATCTCGAAACTGGCCGAGCCCGAACCGATGATGACCGCCGCCCGCAACACCGCGGTCGGTGTTGCCGAGCGCAACAGGATCTCACCGACCTCGGCGCGCGAGGCCAGATGACGTGACAGCGCCTGCCCGGCGGGAGTGATCCCGCCCAGGTACACGACCCGGGTCAGTCCGGCACGATCGGCTTCGGCGGCGACCACTCCCGCGGCATCGCGATCGATACGCGCGAAATCGGCGCGGGTCAGCGAATGGACCAGGTAGTAGAGAACCTCTCGACCCACCAGCGCGGCCCGCACGTCCTCGGCGCGAGTGACGTCACCACGCAGCACGCTCACGCGGTCGCGCCAGGCCGCATCGTCGAGTTTGCCCGGGTCCCGGGCCAGCACCCGGACCGAATGACCGGCTGCCAGCAGCTCCGGGACCAACCGGCCACCGATGTAACCCGTGGCACCGAACACCACACACCGCACGTGATCACCTCTTCCGATGACGAACAGGCACAATCGAGACATGTCGCACCGCTCTATGTCCGCGCCCGAACAGACCGGGCTGTCGGTGCGTGCGGTGGCCGAACGGCTGGGCCTTCCTACCGCGACGCTGCGCAGCTGGAATCGGCGATACGGAATCGGCCCGCGCCAGGACCGGCCCGGCCGGCATCGCCTCTATACCGAAACCGATATCGCGACGCTGTCGCGGATGGTCGAGCTCGTTCGCGCGGGATCCACCCCCGCCGGCGCGGCGGCGGCCGCGCAGGGAGCAGTCCTGCCCTTGGGCGACGAGGCGACCCTGTTGTCGGCAGCCTTCGCACTCGATTCCAGCACGGTGTGCGAGCTGCTGGAGAACCATCTGCGCAGCTTCGGCGTCGTCGACACCTGGGATCGCCTGTGCCGCCCGGTGTTCGCGCAGATCATCGGCCGTCAGCGCGCGGGCGAAGGCTGCGTGGATGTCGAGCATCTGCTGTCGTGGTGCATGGTCGCGGCGCTGCACCGCGCGGTTGCGCCGGTGCTCACCGCGGAGTCCGCGCCACTGGTCCTGGCCTGCACCGGCGGCGAAACCCACTCGCTGCCATTGGAAGTCCTGCGCGCGGGGCTCGCCGAACACGGTGTGGGCGCCCGCATGCTCGGCCCGGACGTGCCGACCACCGCCTTGACCGACACGCTGGGCCGTCTTTCCGCGCCCGCCACCGTCGTGCTGTGGTCTCAGCAGGAAGCCACGGCACTGACCTCCGCGATTCGGGCGTGCGACGACGCCGGCGCGACGGTGTACGTCGGCGGACCGGGTTGGGACACCCTCATCCTGCCGGATCCAGCCCGACGCCTGTCCAGCCTGACCGACGCGCTCACGCAGCTGCGCGTGCCGGTCGTGGGCTGAGAAGTACCGGCGCGCTGCACGAATCGCGATGAGCGCGACACCGGTCCGCTCTCGCGTGCCACATGGGGTGATCACATGATCGGTGCGTAGGCGATGAATCCGGGGCCGGCGCACGGAGACCGTTCGCGACCCTCTCATCGGCGAGGTCTGTTGCTGCTCGATCAGAATGGCCGGACAGCACATCGGCTGCCTCCCGCAGTGTGGCGAGGGTTCATCGCGACACCGCCGCGCCCGTCGGTGCGCCGCGAGTTCCGCGGTGGCGCAGGACCATCTGCCACGTGTCCAGGTACCCGGACCGGAACCCCGCCTCGGAGTACGCGAGATACAGTCGCCACATGCGCCGGAAGACCTCGTCGAAGCCGAGCGCGCCGACTCGGTCGGCGGCCGCGGTGAACCGGGCATCCCAGAGTCGCAGCGTATGAGCGTAATGCTGTCCCAGTGACAGCCGATCGACGATCTCGAGCCCGGTATGGGTGGAAAGCAGCTGTGCCAGTAGTTCTTCCGAGGGCAGGAAGCCACCGGGGAAGATGTACTTCTGTATCCAGGTATGGGTCCTGCGGGTCGCCCGCATGCGATCGTGCGGCATGGTGATCACCTGCAGGGCGATGCGGCCCGATGGTGCGAGGGCGCGTTCGAGGGTGGTGAGATAGCCGGGCAGGTAGTCGTAGCCGACGGCCTCGATCATCTCGACCGAGACCACCGCGTCGTAGTGCCCGTCGATGTCGCGGTAGTCGAGCAACTCGATCGACACCCGATCGGCGAGCCCTGCCTCGGTGACCCGCCGCCGCGCCAGTTGCTGTTGTTCCGCCGACAGGGTGATGGACCGGACAGTGGCGCCGCGGCGCGCCGCCCGAATCGCGAGCTCGCCCCAGCCGGTACCGATTTCGAGCACCGAACTGCCCGGCCCGACCGCGGCAGAGTCCAGGAGCCGGTCGATCTTGCGAGCCTGGGCCCCGGCCAGCTCCGCCCACACCGGTGCGGGTTCGAGCACCTCGAACAACGCCGACGAGTAGGTCATGGTCTCGTCGAGGAACAGTGCGAAGAAGTCGTTGGACAGGTCGTAATGATGAGCGGCGTTGCTGCGCGCGCCGTCGCGTCCGGCACGTGTCCGCGCCGGTCGCCGCGGCAGCACCAGCGACCGCAGCGCTTGCAGCGGCACGGGTACCAGCCGGTCGATCTGCGCGGCCAGGACGGTCAAGACCGCGGCCGGGTCGGGCGCGGACCAGTCACCGGCCATGTAGGCCTCGCCGAATCCGATGAGTCCGGTCGCGGCGATCCGGGCCGCGAACGCGTCCGGATCGTGCAGTATCAGGCGGGGCGCCTGCGGGTGGTGTGCCGAGCCGCCGAGCAGTCGGCCCTCGGGCAGTTCGACTCGCAGCGCGAGGCGCCGCACCGCATGCCCGAACAAGGCCATGACGACCGGGCGGCCGGCGACGGCACGCACCCCGCGCGGCACCCTCGGCAGGTCCGGCCACCGGTCACCGACCGGTGCGACGAACGCGGGTTGGGCCGGGCATGGCGAGATGGTCACGGCAGTGCCTCCTGGGACCGATGCGGTGTATGCGGGATGACCGGCAGGCCGCGCGCCCACAGGCGCAACCCCTGGCCACGGATGCGGGCGGCGATGCGCCAGGTCTCGAGCGGATGCGCGAGCACCGTACGGGTCACCGTGCGCCGGTTCGCGGGCAGGACCAGACCGCGCACGGTGGCCTCGAAGCGGGTTCGGCCATCGGCGTCCTCGAGCGCTATCGCCAGGTGCAGCCGGCTGCCGGGAACCGGTGCGCGCAGCCGATAGCGACCGGTCACCGGATTGAACGGCGAGACGTAGAACTGTTTGCCGACGACGACTTGCGGATCGGGTGGTACCAGATATCGGTGTCGCTCGCCGTAGGTGTTGTGCACTTCGGCGATCACACAGCGCAGCGCGCCCGCGGGATCGTGGCACCAGTACACGGTGAGGGGATTGAAGACGTATCCGAGCACCCGGGCATTGGCGAGCATGAGGATCTGCCCGCCGCACGAATCGATCCCCTGATCGGCGAGGTACCCAATGACGTTGTCGCGCAAGGTGGCATCGGGATCACCGAGATGGTCGCGCGCGTGAAAGCCCACCAGCGGGCGCAGTGGCCGCGGCGGCACGGGCACCTCGTCGAGGTCCACCAGCCAGCTGTAGCTGCGGTAGGCGAATCGGTGCCGGATCGGTTCGCGGCGGTCGTGGCGGATCACGGTGCGCACCAGGCGTGGCCGGGTCATGGCACCTCCTGCGCGGCGGCGATCGGCAGCGACGGGCCCCCGCTCCAGCGCCCGCCGACACGTTCGGCGGCGCGCAGCCCCGACAGTGCGCCGTCCTCGTGAAAGCCCCACCCGTGGTACGCGCCGGCGAAAGCGACTGTGTGGTCGCCGATTTCGGACAGACGTCGGCGCGCCGCCACGGCCGACGGGGTGTACTGCGGGTGCTCGTAGGTCATGGTGGCCAGGACGGTGTCGCGTGCCACCCGCTCCTGGTCGCCGAGTGTGACCAGGAATCGGCGGCCGGCGTTCGCCGGAAGGCGTTGCAGCCGGGTCAGGTCATAGCTGACGAGGACACGGTCGGGGGCGGCGGTGCAGTGCGGCAGGCGGTAGTTCCACGAGGCGCGGGCGCCGCTACGGCGCGGCAGCACCGATTCGTCGGTGTGCAGCACGGTGTGGTTGGTCGAATAGGGCAGTGCCGCAAGGACAGCGGTTTCGACCGGGGTCGGCGCGGCCAGCAGCCGCAGGGCCTGGTCCGGATGGGTGGCGATCACCGCGGCGTCGAAGAAGTCCACCGTGTCGGCGTCGTCGCGCACCGCGACCGTCCGCGCGGCGCGGTGGATCTTGCGGACGGGCACACCGGCCCGTACTTCGTGCAGGCCCGCCGCGACGGTGTCGACGTAGGTCGCGGAGCCTCCGGTCACCGTCCTCCAGGTCGGTGACCCGAACACGGTCAGCATGCCGTGATGGTCGAGGAAGGTGAACAGGGAGCGGGCCGGATACCGCAGCGCCATCTGCGGCGGGCAGGACCAGACCGCGGCCACCAGCGGAACCATGAAATGCGCCGTGAAATAGGCCGAGAAGCCGCCCACCTGCAGGAAATCGTCCAGGGTGAGCAGTTCGTCGCCATCATCGGCGAGCGCTTCGCGCGCGAGGCGATGGAAACCGATGATCTCGCCGAGCATGCGCAGATAGGGCGCACTGCCCAGCACTCCCGGATTCGGGATCAGTCCACGGGCGCCCTTGCCCCCGGCGTATTCGAGTCCGCAGCCGTCACAGCGGATCGACATCGACATATCCGATTCCTGTGTGCGCACACCCAATTCACCGAACAGTCGAAGCAGCGTGGGGTAGGTGCGATCGTTGTGCACGATGAACCCGGAGTCGACCCCGAGCAGCTGCCCGGTGCCATCGGCCCACGCAGCGATCCGATGGGTGTGCGCATGGCCACCCAGCCGCGAATCGGCTTCGTAGAGCACCACTTCGCAGTCCCTGGCCAGAACCCACGCCGCGGTGAGGCCGGCCACCCCGCTGCCGACCACCGCGACCCGCCGGCGCCGACCGCTCAACGCGCGCACAGCGGTCCCATCGAGACGACGACACGGGCGCACTGCCGATCGGACGGTCGCTGAGCAGGGACCGGCGAGGTGAGCGCCGCGGTGAGCCGTGCGCGCCTGAGATGTCGGGTCGTGGCCATGAGGTTCTCCGCCGTTCGGGCGAACCGAAGGGCTGTCCGGTTCGCAACGTCGACGCTACCATTGAATCGATGCATAATCGATGCATCAGCGTGGATAGATTTCGGCGACCACCGCCGGCGGGGCCCTCCCCCGCGCGGCCGCAGAGGAGGCGACCCATGGTCCTTCACCTCCCAGTCCCGCTCGACGCCATACTCGACCGCACCGTGGTACTCGGATACGGCCGCACCGGATTCCGGCTGCGACACCGCTCATGGTCGCCGCTGCCGCCGGATGCGCTGCGCGGCAGGACCGCCGCGGTCACCGGCGCGAACTCCGGCATCGGCAAGGCCATCGCGGCCGGATTGACCGGACTCGGCGCCGCGGTCACCCTGCTGGTCAGGGACGAGTCACGCGGCGCCGCAGCCGCGGCGCAGATCGCCGCGGTGACGGCGGGCGTCACGCCCGAGGTCGAACGATGCGACGTCTCCGACCTCGCCGACATCCGGCGGTTCGCGACCGGCTTCGTCCAGCGCACCGAGCGACTGGATGTCCTGGTCCACAACGCCGGCGTGCTACCGGCGGCGCGCGGTGAAAGCCCCCAGGGCCACGAGATCTGCCTGGCCACACACGTTCTGGGTCCACTGCTGCTCACCGAGCAGCTCGCGCCGGCGATGACGCGGGCGGCGAGCGGACGGGTGATCCTGGTGTCGTCGGGCGGGATGTACACCCAGACTGTGCCCGACGGCGACTTCGAATACCGGACGGGCGAATATCACGGCGCGACCGCGTACGCCCGAACCAAGCGCATGCAGGTCGCTCTGACGCCGATATTGTCCGATCGGTATGCGGCAGAAGGCATCTCGGTGCACTGCATGCATCCGGGATGGGTGGACACCCCCGGAGTGGCCACCTCACTGCCGAGGTTTCGCGCGCTGACGCGGCCGCTGCTGCGCACACCGGCCCAAGGCGCGGACACCGCGGTCTGGCTGGCCGCGACCGATGTCGCCTCCGGACGGTTCTGGCACGACCGGCGCGCCAGACCCGAGCACTATCTGCGCCGGACCGCCGAATCCGCTGCCGCAGCCGAGCGCGTGTGGCAGTACTGCGCGGCCGCGGCCGGCATCTCGGCCGCATGAGTCCCGGTCACATGCCGTTGAATTCGACGATCGGCGCCGGATACTGCGCCGCCGGCACACCCGCCCGCCAGGGGCGGTGGATCTCCGCGCCGGACAGTTGTGCCAGTTCGGGCAGCCAACGACGCACATAGTCGCCGTCGGGGTCGAACCGCTCGGCTTGCCGCAACGGGTTGAGCACGCGACTCGAGCGGGTGTCGGTGCCCGTTCCGGCCATCCACTGCCAGTTCATCCGGTTGTTGGCCACATCGGCGTCGACCAGCCAGCGCTCGAAATGCCGTGCGCCCACTCGCCAATCCACCCGCAGCGTCTTGACCAGGAAGCTGGCGGTGATCAGCCGGGACCGGCCCGGCATCCGGCCTTGTGCGGTGAGCTGCCGCATCCCCGCATCGACCATCGGGTACCCGGTCAGGCCGGCGCGCCACGCCGCCACCGCGTGCGCATCGTTGCGCCACGGCCGGGACCTGTCGCGGTAGTCGGCAGTTGCGATCTCGGGACGGTCCGCCAGCACCTGATGGTAGAAGTCGCGCCAGGCCAATTGCCGGACGAAGGCATACCCACCGGGGTCGGAGATGTCGGCGCGGAAGACGATCTCGGCTGCGGACAGGCAACCGAAGTGCAGGTAGGCGGAAAGCCCCGAGGTTCCGTCGACGGCAGGCACGTCCTTGACCTGCGCATACTCGCGCACCGGACCGGACAGCCAGTGCTCGAGCAGCCTACGACCCGTCGTCTCCCCGCCCACGGACAGTTCCGGCGAGCCGGGGCCGGCACCCAGCGCGGCCGGGTCGGGAATCGCCTCGCTCGCGATCGGCGGCACAACCACCGCGGCCGGTGCGTTCAGCGGGCGCCGCATCGGTGTGTCGAGCCAGCGCCGCAAGTACGGCGTGAACACCGCGTAGTGGCTCCGGCCGGTGTCGGGCCGCAGTGCGCGAGCATCCACGGCGGTGATCGACGCCGGATGAATACGCAGGGTGCAGCCGATGCGGGACAGCCGTTCGCGCAGGGCGGCTTGCCGCCGGGCGCTGTAGCCGGTGACGTCAGCGGCGACGTGCACGCTGTGCGCGTTCGATTCCGCCGCGACAGCCGCGACCTCCTCGACGACATGGCCGCGTCGCGCCACCAATCGCCCACCGCGCGCGCGGAGCTCGGCGTCGAGCTCGGTGAGCGCGGCGGTGAGGAAGCGCATCCGATTGGGCGCGTCGGACACCTTGGCGAGCAGATCGACATCGAGAACGAACAGCGGCACCACCCTCTCCCCCGCACGGCATGCCGCATCCAGCGCCGGATTGTCGTGCACACGCAGGTCTCGGGTGAACAGCGCGATGGATGCCGTCATGCCTGTAACCCTAGACGTAATTCGATTCACTATCGATGCATATGAGGCGACCTGTCTGCGGTACACGGGCCCGGACCTGTCGTGTGGGTACCCACGCCGACCCTCGACGTGCGAGATCGGTACCTCATTCCGCGCACAATGGTGTGAAGCGGTCGAGTCCGCCCGTAGTCGGGGTTGTCAGATACCAGCAGGCGTTCTCCCCCGCCGCTGCGATCGCGGCGCTGACATCGTTCCACTGGGCGGTGTCCAGCATTGCAGTGCGTGACAGGACGAATCCCGACAGACGGTTGGGATCGGTCACCAGCGCCCACGAGTAGTCGTCGCCGAGGGCGGTAACGATGTAGTTGGGCGGGCCATAACGTGCGTCCTGGGTTGGCACGCCGGGGAAACTGACGTGCAGTTGCGCGTCCGTCACCGGATCGGTGACCGTGGCCGTGCCCCGGATCTCGCTCACGCTGCCGGACCACGTCGTGCACGAGTTGTGCACCGACACATCGCCATATGCGTCCAGCGCATAGTCCGCACGCGTGTCCCTGGCACAGATGAGGTTGAAATACTGTGGTATCGCGGCCAGTTGGTACCAGGTGCCGAGATACCGGCCCAAATCAAGTCGGGCGACCGGTGCCGGCGGGTCGGCGTGCGCAGACGCCGAGGGACCGATTCCGGCGACCGCGATCGAGCAGGCCACAGCCACGCAGATCGCCGACGAAAGCCGGCGCAGTCGGTTCGGATTCATGATGCCTGTCCTTCCTGGCGGTGTACTCGTCCGTCGATTTCGATGGTTCGATCAATGCAGGGTCGCCGAGAACGGCGGACACAGCTGGGACCACGAGCGTGCACACAACGAAGGTGTCGAGCAGGATGCCGACCACGATACCCAGCCGAGTAGGCGTGACCAGTCGCAACACCCCTCAGTACGCAGAACACCGCCGCCCGCACCAGCGCCTGATTGTGTCGCGCCGTGTGACGGATATCCAGCGCCTGCCCCTCATCGCGCCCAACCACCTGAGACACCAAGGGCCAGAACATCTTTCGTCCCCACGATGCCAGCGCGGGTGGTAGAGCCAAGATGGGTGCCCCGATGCCCTACCGCTCGGCCGGGCTTACCTGCGACGCGCTGGACTGTGTCGACTTCCTCTGTGCCACGAACAACTCCGTTCAGCTACCCAAATTCCCACGCGCCGGGCTGGGTGAGCTTTCCCAGCCCTGGAACGTGCCTTCGGCTACAGCAAATCTCGGATAGCCGGCCGTGCGTTTCAGCCGCTGACGGAGGCGGTCCCGTTTCGAGGTGCCCCGTGAAGCGCTGTGACCAACCGGGGTCGGAATTGACCGTGACGGTGAAGTCGTACCAACCGTTGTTGTAGGCGACGGCGTTGAAATAGTCGCTGACGGTTTTGCCGGCCGCGACGGAGTACGTCCAGGGCCCGTCTGTGCGGTACTGGTTGGCTTTGATGGTGAAGGTAACCGTGGCAGTGCCGGTGTTGGTCATGGCGAACCAGACGGAGAGCTTGCCGGTGTTGGGTGCGTTGGAGTAGGAGCTGGCCACTGATGCGGTCTTTCCGGCCTTGGTGATGTCGCCTTGGAAGCGGCGCAGGAATCGGTTGGGGCCGATGACCGTCAGGTCGTAGGCGCCGTTGCCGTAACCGGTGCCGACCTCGTAGAAATCGCTGGCATTGCCACCCGCACCGACCGTGTACTGCCATGGCCCACCGGAGCGAAAGGCGTTGACGTAGGCGGAGAAATGCGCCGCGTGAGTCGCGGGTGCGCCGACATTGGCGAAGGTGATCCAGGCACGGGCTTCGCCACTGGCTCCGTATGTGAAATGGTCCAGGTAGGCGTTGGGCTGATAGGGCAGAGCACGGGCTGGGCGAGTTCCGGATTCTTGTGCGGGTTGGGAATTGGATGTGGGTGCTGGATTCGGTTCGGGGGCGCATGCCGCCAGCCCGATCAGCGCAGAGGTGTCGGGCAGTGTCGGCAGGCCGGTAACGGGAGAGGAGAAGTTGAACAGCCCGGTCAGGTCTCCGCAGACCGAACGCCGCCAGGCACTGATGTTCGGGCAGGTGGCCTTTTTTCCGAGCGCGGCGGTCCAGGCTTCCAGGAAACGCAATACCGAGGTGTGGTCGAACACTTCGGAACTCACCCAGCCGCCGCGCGTCCACGGCGAGATGACGATCAGCGGCACCCGGAAGCCGAGGCCGATGGGAACTCCGTTGAGGAATTCGTCCGCGGTGCCGCCCGGTGCGACCGGCGGCGGCACGTGGTCGAACAATCCGTCGTTCTCGTCGTAGTTCAGGATCAGCACCGTCGAATTGAAGACACTGGGATCGGCGTTGAGCGCGTTGATCACGTTATGGACGAAGTGGGCGCCATCGTTGGGCGGGGCGTAGGGGTGTTCGGAAGACGCTTGATCGGGCACGATCCACGACACCTGCGGCAGTTTGCCCGTAACGACGTCGGCCTTGATCGCGGCCACGATGTCGTCAGGGGTTTTGCCGGTGGTCGCCGGCACCGAATTCATGCCATTGACAGCGAGTGGGCTGCCGGGGGCGGCGTTCGCGAACTGCTTGAAGTAGGCAAGTGCGTTGTCGCCGAAGTTATCCGCGGCGTTCTGGTAGACCTTCCAGCTGATGCCCGCATTCTGCAGCGCCTCGGCGTAGGTCTGCCACCCTAGCCCGGATTCGTCGCGACGCCCTGCACTGTCATTCCGTCTGCGAACGTCCTGAGCGACAACCGAGAAGTCGATGCGTCACCGCTATCGATCGCACTGCTCGCTGAGGGCTTGATCTCGCCAGCCGAAGATCGCAGCGACGAATTATGCATGCAGAGAAGGGGTTTGACTTGGTCGCCGGGGTCAACATCGCTGGTGGGATGATCACCGGTGCACTCGCGGCCGCAGCGTTGACGCTGCCCGTCGTCGCGGACGCCCAACCGCGCTCGCTCCGATGGCGACCGACACCAGGACCCCGTCCATGCAGCCGATCTACGCAAATACCGACAACTCCGGTCGGTCCGGATCCACGAGCGGCGGTAAGGCCGATGGCCATGGTGGTCTCCTACCGTCCGGGGCGTGGACCCACGACTCCACTGAAACCGGTTCGGGACAGATCCGCCTACCGGCTGAAACGATGCTCGAGGGGAATGTGGATCTACCGGGGCGAGCTGGTCGACAGGGCGGCCTGGGTCGAATCGGTCGGGTCGTCGGGAGGTACCCAGGGAAGGGCCGAGTGGTGGGGTGGGAGGTGCCAGTTGTGCTGGCGGGCGGTATGTTCCGCGATCCGCAGGAAGTTCGTGACGGCCGGGCTGAGCGGTTCGTCGCGCCAGGCGATGCACCAGGGGTAGTACGGCTGTAGTTCGGCAGGATGGTGCATCGGGATTCCGACATCACCGTATCGTGCTGCGTAGCTTTCGAATTCGAGAACGTAGGCCGCGTCGGTGGCACGATGCACGGCGGCCAGGCAATGCCCGAAGGTTCCCGGGTTACCGAGCCATCGCATCGACATTCCGGTGTGGCGTTCGAAGGCCGTGAGGTAGTCGCCATGCGCGTTGTAAAGCCCGGATGCGGGACTGTCCGCGAAGACCTCCACGGGACGCTCGAACAAGGAGGCCGTAGCCTTCGGCGGATCACCCGGGCGGCCGACCAGATACATCGGTTCGAGACGTAGGCGATGGAATCGCCAGCCCGTCGGATACCGGGCGGCCATCGGGGCCGTGACGCGCAGTACTGCGACGTCGAGTCGTTTGTCCAGCAGCGCGTCCAACTGCCGGAGGCTGTCCAGCGAACGCTCGATGAGTTGGACGTCCGGATAGGCTGCCGCGAAGGCATCCGCGACGATCCGGCTGGTCTGCAACTCGAAGATGTGCGCTATGCGCACGGCTCCGGACTCGGTGGTCTGTTCGCTGATGCGCGTGGCCAGGGCGATCATGTCCCGGGCGTCGGGGAGCACACGGTGTCCACGGGCTGTCAGCGTTACGTGGCGGCTGTCGCGTTCGAGCAACCGGCCGCCGAGCTGATCCTCGAGCTTGCGAATCTGCTTCGACAGGGCGGGCTGGCTGATGTAGAGCCTGGCGGCGGCGCGGCCGAAGTGCAGTTCCTCGGCGACGGTGACGAAGTAACGCAGCAGGCGCAGGTCCAAGTCCACGATCCCCCCTCGCTTCTTTGCCCCAGCGGTCTCCCGGGCGCATCTTCGCCTGCAAGTATGCCTTTCTGGTTATCGATCCGGGCCGGATATGCCTTGGACGCCTGCCCCGGCGCGGTGCTGGAGTGAGCGGGGGGCTGTGAGCACCGGCCGATTCGCGGTCGACCGCTTGTCCCGCCGTGCCAAGGTTTCGCAGAGAGGGATCGAGATGCCACAGACTCCTACCCCGGTGGTGTTCATTCACGGTTTGTGGCTGCATGCCACAAGTTGGGGCCCGTGGGTCGATCACTTCCGCGCCGCCGGATACGCGCCGATTGCGCCCGGCTGGCCGGGCGAACCCGACACGGTCGTTTCCGCGCGCGAGCACCCGGAAGCCGTCGCCGATATCGGGATCGACGATGCCGCAGCACATTTCGCGGAACTCATCGATGGCCTGCCCACGAAGCCCATCATCATCGGCCACTCGTTCGGCGGTCTGATCACCGAGAAGCTCATGGGCGAGGGACGCGGCATCGCCGGAGTGGCGATCGATCCCGCTCAGATCAAGGGGGTGCTGCCGCTACCACTCGCGCAGTTGCGCGCGGGCCTGCCGGCGCTGGGCAACCCGGCCAACTTGCATAAAGCGGTCTCCCTGACCAGCAAGGAATTCCGGTTCGGATTCGGGAATGCGCTGTCGGAGCAGGAGTCCGACGAGTTGTTCGACCGGTGGACCATTCCCTCACCGGCCCGCCCGCTTTTCCAGGCCGCCGTCGCCAACTTCGTGCTGCATTCCCAAGCAAAGGTGGACACCGGCAATTCGGATCGTGGTCCGCTGCTGCTCATCTCGGGACTGGAGGACCATACCGTGCCCGATGTGGTCACCCGGTCCACACTGAAGCAGTACCGCGACTCCACCGCGGTGACCGAGCTGCGGCAATTCGAGGGCCGCGGCCACTCACTCACCGTGGACAGCGGCTGGAAAGACGTCGCGGACGCCGTGCTCGCCTGGTTGGCAGACCAGGGCCTGTGACCGACCGAACGGACAGAGGAGCCACTGCATGGATCTCGGACTCACCGACGTGCTCGCCGTAGTCACCGGCGCGAGCCGGGGCATCGGTCTGGCCATCACCCGAACCCTCGTCGACGAAGGCGCGATCGTGGTTGCCGGTGCACGCCACGCCGGTGACGAGTTGCGCGCCCTCGCCGACAGCGGCCGGGTGCATCCGGTCGAGGTCGATCTGTCCACACCGGACGGTGCGATCGAA
Organism: Nocardia sp. NPDC051981; assembly: GCF_040680715.1. NCBI lineage: Bacteria > Bacillati > Actinomycetota > Actinomycetes > Mycobacteriales > Nocardiaceae > Nocardia > Nocardia sp. NPDC051981. The sequence continues at coordinate 18,782 of NZ_JBFAXK010000025.1, forward strand.
TTGGCAGCCGCCGCAGAGAAGTTCGGTGACACGCGAATTCTCGTCAACAATGTCGGCAGGGTCACGCCCAGACTGACCGGGTTCCTCGATGTCACCGACGACGATTGGCTGGGCACGCTCACGCTGGATCTGCTCGCCGCGATTCGCACGACCCGCGCAGTACTTCCGGCCATGCTCGGCGCGGGCCAGGGCAGCATCGTCATGATCAGCTCGGTCAACTCCACGCTCGCTGATCCGGCGGTCATCGACTACAGCGCCGCGAAGGCCGCACTCACAAACGTTGCGAAGTCACTCTCGAAACAGCTGGGCCCCCAGGGCATTCGGGTCAACACGATAAGTCCCGGACCCGTCGCCACCGACCTGTGGCTGGGCGACACCGGCGTCGCCCACACGATCGCCCACGCCACCGGCGGCAACGCCGACGCCGTCGCGCAGTCCGTCGCGGCCGAATCGGTCACCGGCCGATTCACCCGACCCGACGAAATCGCCGACCTGGTCGTGTTCCTGGCCAGCCGCCGCGCCGCGAACATCACCGGCTCGGATTTCGTCATCGATGGCGGCCTGCTCACGACCACCTGAAGCTGCTGCGCTCCTGTGGGCCGGTTGGAACGCCTACCCCGCGCTGCTCACATTCCGAAATGCGTTCGGCCGACTGCCGTGATGGCCTCCGCGGGTCCGGTCACGTCGACCCGTGCGGCGGCCTGCCGACCGAACAGATACAGCAGAAGTTCGCCGGGAGAACCACTGAGCCGAACCGTAGGTCCGGCACCGCGGACCGTCCTGCGCTGGTCTGTTCCAGCCCATGCGATCTCCAGTCCGGCCCCACGCAATCGTCGGCTCAGGTAACGGCTGCTGCGACAAACATTTCGCCACAGGGCGGCCTCCATCGCAGGCGTCAGGGTTCGAGGTCCCAGCGCGTTCGCGCGGCGCAGGTCTTCATGGTGAACGAAGAACTCGTTCAGGTTCGCCAGAGAGCGGACCCAGCCGACGCGAAAGAACCCGCGAGGTGGACCCGACCGGATCCGTATGACCAGCCACCCGAACTCGCTACGCCGTACCAGCCGTACCCGCCGCCGCTCAGCCCACCATTGGAACGGCCCGGGCAGCACGAGACAGGGTCCAGCGAGAAGATCATGCTCACGCAACACTAGATGAGCCGCGAGGTCTCGAGCGGACCACGCTCCGAGCAGCGTGGGCGCATCGGCTCCCAGTGTCTCGAAGAGATCGCACAGCGCAAACCGTTCCTGCGCATCGAGCGGAATATCCTCCATTCCTCATGGTGACAAACCGGTTCAGTTCGTATACCCGGAACCGCCGTCGGTGGCCGAGAGATCGCCGTGCATCCGACACGCATCGTCGAATGGCGATCCGGGCTACCCGACGTAGCCTTCAGTGGCGATATTCCCTGCGCCAGCCGTCGTTTCCGAGCGGCCGCTCGCGTATCTGATTGCGCAGTGCGCCGTAGACCACCTGCCGGAGGCCCTCCCCGAACTCCGGCTTGCCGTCGCGGGCACGGAACTCCGTTGGCGGCCGGGACCTGCGCAACGTGCCCTGATCGAACTGCCGGTCGTATTCGAGCCTGCGCCGCCCTTACCGACCCGCTGATCACGCGGCAAGCGAATCACGACGACGTGAGACCCAAAGATCGAACATGGCGGGCGCGTTCGAAAAACGATCGGCAACTGTCCCGAACCGCGCTATGCCCGGCGGGAAGATCAGATGTTCGATCGATCTCGAGGCGTTCGGCGTGGCGACACCGTTGTGGCACAACAGCTCTGGGACTTTCTCACCCTCGGCCCGAATCGTCACGCAGGCACATGGGCACCGCGCGCCTGCTCAGCCGAAAAAGTCGAGCAACAACGGCTCGAGCAGTTCAGGCTGGGCGAGGATTTCGTGATCGGCACCGGGCAGGACTACCCGGCGTGCGCTCGGGATGGCGGCGGCCAAGGCCTGGTTCGCGGTCTGGATCCAGGGCCAGGTCTGATCGCCGTTGACGACCAGCGCCGGGATGGTGATCGTGGCGTAGCGGTCGGACTGCAGACGCATCTGGGGACCGGATACGGCGACATCGTACGGCAGGCTGCTGGCCTGGGCGCGCAGGAATTCCCACACCGGTGCATTGCGCATATCGGCGACTACCGGCGCCGGCACCCCGACCTGCTCGATGAGGAACAGTTCGACTGCGCCGTCGGCGTCACCGCCAGCAAGGCGGGCGACGAGCCGATCGAAGACGTCGGCCGGCGGTTCCGCGCGGTTGCCGTCGACCACCGCGGGCATCTCGTACACCGCGACCTTGTCGATCGGCAGCCCACGTAGCACGCCCTCCAAAGCCAGAGCGCCACCGGACGAATGACCGAACACGTGTGCGGCGCCGCCCACATGCTCGATCACGGCGGCCAGATCGTCGATTTCGGATTGGACGGCATAGTCGCCACGAACATCGGTGCTACCGCCACGGCCGCGGCGGTCGTAGCTGACCGCGGTGACGTGCGGGGCCAGGGTCGCGGCGAGCGCGGCAACGGTCGAGCGGTCGTTGAATGCGCCGCCGATGAGGATCACCGGTGCACCGGAGCCGATGATTTCGACGGCGATCGTGCTGCCGTCCGCGGAATCGACGGCGGTCAGGACGGGACTGGTCATGGAACTCGTGCCTTTCGATGGTTGGTCGTGGAAGGCGGCGGTGGGGAACCGGAAGCCGAGGTGGATGACGGCGGGTGATCGAGGATCCGGGATGCCGCTCGAGTACTCCTCGAACGGGCTGCGGAGGTTTCGACATCAGGACCGACCCAGGCAGCGAATTGTGACTCAGCTCATATCAACTCGGTCCGCTGTTCAGGTCATCGGCAGCTCGGGTACGACAGCGCTCCCGTTCGAAAAACGACCAGTGGTCGCCTGGAGTCCGGGATCCGCAGGACCACGAGGCCAGGATCACTGCGTAGGGCGTACTCGAAGCCGCGGTGCACTGCGCCGAACCAGCTGCGACCGAACTCCTATGCGTCGCCGAAACCTGCCCCTGCCAGTTCAGCCGCGACAGTTTCAGAGGTACCAGCCTCTACTTGAGTTCAACAGCTGCGACCATGCGGCGGGCCAGTTCCTCGGGATCCTCACCGCCGAGTTCCGAATCGATGAGCGTGCCAGCACGCCATAGAGCGGCGAAGCCGTGAACCAGGGACCATGCGGCCAGCTGCGCCGCCTTCTGGTCGGCCACCGGACCATCCAATTCGTCTACGCCGGTGCGCAATTCACGACCGGACTCTTCATTGGCTGCGATCAGACGCTCGTCGTCGGTATCGAGAAGGTCGCGGCGGAACATGATATCGAAATGACCGGGGTAGCGACGGGCGAAGCGGATGTAGGCGACGGCCATCTCCCCGAAATCGCCTGCGGCGGAGTGCAGTTCCTGCGCGAGCAAGCCGTAGCCCTCGATGGCCAGTTCGGTGAACAAGCCCTGACGGTTTCCGAAATGGTGGGCGGGAGCGGCGTGGGAGACGCCCGCGCGCTGGGCCAGGGCCCGCAGGGAGATCGAGTCGATCCCTTCGGTCGCTATCTGGTCGGCGGCGGCCTCGAGCAGCGTGGTCTTGAGGTCGCCATGGTGGTACGCGCTCTTGGGCATGCCTCGATGATCATCGACAATCTTGTCATTGACAAGTTATGCAACCCTACCTAATCTAGCCACCGTCAAGTTCTTTCGGTCATCGCTTCAGGAGCCCGTCATGGCGCCGATCATCGCATTCCTCATCGTCACCTCCGTAACTCGATTTGCGGGCTGGCTGGGCCTAGCCGGCTGGCTCGACTCGTGGCCGCACGCTGCCCGAATCGGTCTGGCCGCCATGTTCCTTCTCAGCGCCAGCGCCCACTTCCTACAGCCACGTCGCGACGCTCTGATCACCATGGTCCCCCCACTGTTCCGCAACCCGGCCGCGATGGTTTCACTGACCGGCGTACTCGAAATCGCGGGCGCCACCGGCCTTTTGATTCCCTTTTTCGCACCGGCGGCCGCGATCTCCCTGGCAGTGCTCCTGGTCGTGATGTTCCCTGCCAATGTCCGTGCCGCACGTACCGGCGAGGGCATCCACACCATGCCGTTGCCGGCACGAACCCTGGTGCAGGTCGTATTCATCAGCGCCTGTGTACTCGCGGTCTTCTGACCTCTCACAATGGTCGCGGATCAGGTGGTCCTTCCAACTGCGCACCGGCGCTGGGTCCTTGGCCATCCCGCGCACCACGACCTCGTCGAAATGGGTCCCGAGACCGGACCGATGCGCTGGGCCGCCGGGGAAGTGCGGTCAAGTTCGCAGCGATCTGCTGCTCGGAGCTGGCAACCGGGAACGGGGTTTGCCCCATCCGGCATTCGTAGAGCACGCACGCCAGCGCGTACACGTCCGTGCGCCACAACTTGCAAAAAGGGGACATCGGTGCGCAGCACCAGTGAATCCGCCCGGAGGACGAGGGTGATTGCGCCGCAACTGAATCCGCTCCTTTTCGACGGCCCGAGATCAACGCCTCTGCGAGCGCTCACCCTCCAGTGTCGTCACGATGCTGACGACAGTGGCGACCGGTTTGCCGTCGCTTCGGGTGATATCGCATTGGTAGTGGGTGATGGTGCGCCCGGAGTGCGTCGGATACGCGTGCGCACGCAGTGTGTCACGCCAGACGGGGCGCAGGAAGACTGCACGCAGGTCGATGCTCGTGAACGATTCACCGGGCCCGACCACAGTGGAGTGCGCCGTGCCGATGGCCGCGTCCGCCAGCTCGGTGAGCAACCCGCCGTGCACCGTCCCCTGCTGGTTGCCGTGCACGGCCGGATCTGTGTCCATCTCAACGACCGCGCGACCCGCGAGAACCGCCTTCAGACGAATGCCGAGCGTGCGGGAAATCGCTGTCGGATAACGAAATTGGCAAGTTTGATCGTCGGTCAGGGTGCCTGCCAGCTGGGCGTGCAGGTAGTCCAGGACCGGCAGTTCGGTCGGCGAGATCGTCATGGCCGTGACGCTAGAACCGACAGGATAGGACGATCAAGAAATTGTCCTACGTACAGTCGGATGGCCGGGCCGCCATGGGGCGGCACCGGCAACAGACGGTCAGCGGGAGCCGGCCGGAAGTCGAGTGCGCTTGGACATATCGGGAGCCCGGCGCTCGGCAACGCTGCGAATACCGTCTCACCGAACGTGGCCTGGATCTACGGCCAACCCTGGTGGCACCGCTGGAATGGGGCGACAAATATCTCGCCGACCCCGAAGGCCCGTTCGTTGTGGTCCGCCACCACTCCCCCGGTATCGAGCACAACTGCGATGAGCCGGTCCATGTCGTGCTGGAATGCGCGGCGGGACATACACATCTGCCGCCGACCGCAATCCACCGCACCGCCGGCCCCGGCGCTCGTTTCGTGAAATCCGCATGAATCTGCTTGTATCGAAACAACTTCCACGTCCTCGGCCGGATCGATGCCGCCCGTTCAACTCCCGAAAGAATGAGGCGGCGCAGCGAGGCCCCGGAGCAGCCCACCGTTCGGATCAGGTATCGACGCGTCACTCGTCCGGGTTCGTCTCGCGAACCACTCCGACGCGCGCACCGCGGTACGCAGCGGTCTGTGCGCTCTGCGTTGTCGCTTCGATAGCGCGCGAACTCCTTTCCTTGTCCCTCGACCCGCAAAGATGTCCGCTCAGACTGGCCATTCGAGACAGCATTGACAACACAATCGCCACATTGCTAGACAAATAGACTCCCGCGGGCGTCTATCTCCGGCAAACAGTCTTCCAGCACCCTCGAACAGCGACAGGGAGTAAACATATGACCACCGACGAAGCGGCCCGAACCGGCATCGATGAGATCGACCGGCGCATCATCCAGGAGTTGTCCCGCGATGCGCGACTGTCGATGCGCGAATTGGCCGAGCGAACCCATATCTCCCGAGCCCACGCCTATGTACGGCTCGACCGCCTCCGGCAATCCGGCGTCATCGAAGGCTTCTCGGCGCGCATCGGGTATGAGAAGACCGGACTACGCGCATCTGCCTTGGTGGCCATGTCGATTCGACAGGAGCGCTGGCACGGTATCGCGGATTCGCTCAGTACCCTGCCGTTCGTCGACCATTACTTCCTGCTGGGCGGCGATTTGGACGTGATTGTCCTGGTGCGCGCCACGGACAATCAGGCGCTCCGCGGTATCGTGCTGGAACAACTGCAGGGTCTGCCGGGCGTGCGGTCGACGAGAACCTGGCTGATCTTCGAGGAAGCCGTAGGTCCCGGACCCGAGTGGGTCTGATCGACTGCACCGCAGCGCGCACCGGTGAGGATGTCGATTCATTGCTCACAATGTTGATGTATGACGCCCTCGCCACGCTTCCCAAATCTGGTACCCCGCAACGTCGTTCATCAACTACGAACCGCCACAACCGACGCTCCCGAGATAGCGGCGACGATTGACGACATGAGCAGCGAGGACCCGAGCGAGTTCATCATCCGCCGCGCCAATGCCTCGGACTGGGCCGACCTGGCGGGAATCGATTCAGCCGCAGCAGCCGGTGACGCGCAGCGCGTCGACCAACGTCTCGAACCTCGATGCAGTCGCTGCTGGCTCGCCTCGGCTGACACGTCGTCGGACTCGTCCACGGCCTGGACGCAGGTGACCCTGAACTCTTCTTCCTCCGTCCCCGATCCCGGCCTGACCCAGGAGATGCTCGTCTAGACCCCTGAGAACCCGCGTACCAGTGTCTGCGCGACCTCGTTGAGGTGCTCGATGGTCAGCTGACGAGCCCGCTCCGAGTCACGGTCCCGCAAGGCCGTCAGGATCAGATCGTGGGCGCGCAGCTCCTCCACTGAGGTGATGTGTTCTTCGATCTGAGGCAGTAGATAGTGCAACCGGCGCACCTCGTCGGTGAGATCCTGCAGAATGGTCCGGACTCTCGGATTGCCGCCGATATCGGCCAACGCCAGGTGGAACGCGCTCGCCGCGCCCAGAGCGGCGTCCGTGCCAGAGGCATTGTGTTGTTCCCCGAGCATGCGCGCGAGCAGCTCCAGATCATCCGCTGTCGCGCGGGCCGCCGCTGCCGCGGCAACCTCCGGCTCGATCATGCGCCGGACCGCGAAGATATCGCGAATATCCCGCAACTCGACTGGTCGGACCAGATAACCCTTCCGTGGTAGCACCACAACCCACCCGGTCTGCGACAGCAGCCGCAGCGCCTCGCGCACCGGCGTCTTGGACACCCCGTACTCGGTGGCCAGCTCCGCCTCGTAGATGGCAGTGCCGGGTGCCCGCTGCACCCGCAGAATCTGGTCCTTGATCCGTTCGTACACATCGTCGGTGAGCGACATCGCCCCTCTTTCACCAGCTGAAATCCTGAGACCATGAGTGTAATCCACCGAGATCCCACTGATATATCTACAAAGTTCTTCCAAAATCTCTAACGCATATGTCATTGTGGTAGCCATCACTCGGCTTCGCGCCGAGATCCCATCGGCCGCGAGACCCAACTGTCGAGCTCGCAGCGCCATTCAATACAACCCTGATTGCAGCAAAGCTGCCGCAATCGCGGCAGGGTGAGGAAACGATGTCTCAGGAAAGCACCCACGGAATCGGTGGGGAGCTGATGTCCGAGGAAGGTCCGGACGGCTTGATCACCCGAGCCTTCCTGCGTGGAACCGGTTTGTCGGCCTTGTCGGTCCGCCAGCGGCCGGTCATCGGCATCGCCAATACGTGGAGTGAGCTCAATCCCTGCAATGGAGGTCTGAGAGAGCTCGCTCAGCATGTGAAACGCGGGATCACCGCGGCGGGCGGGCTGGCACTCGAGTTCCCGACCATCTCCCTTGCCGAGGCGTTCACGCGTCCGTCGAGCATGTATCTGCGGAACCTGCTGGCGATGGACACCGAGGAAATGATCACCGCGAGCCCGATCGACGGGGTCGTCCTGCTGGGTGGCTGCGACAAGACCCTGCCTGCCCAGCTGATGGGTGCGGCCAGCGCGGGCAAACCCGCACTGGCACTCGCGGCCGGCCCGCGCCCGCTGTCGACCTGGGAGGGTCGGCCGATGGCGGTCGAGAACCTCTGGCCGCTCATCGATCAGCGCCGCACCGGCCACCTATCCGACAGCGACTGGTCGCGGCTGGAAGGTTGCCTCAGCGGCGGAGTCGGCACCTGCAATGTAATGGGAACCGCCGTCACCATGGCTGTTGTCGCGGAGGTGCTGGGGATGGCGCTGCCCGGCACCGCGCTCTTGCCAGCGGGCTCGGCGCAGCGGGCAGCAGCCGCCGAGCACACCGGACGAGCCATCGTCGCACGCGCCAGAGCCCACATCACCCCAGCCGCGGTCATGACGCCGGGCGCGTTCGACAACGCGTTTCGCGCGGTGTGCGCGGTAGGCGGTTCGACCAACGCGGTGATCCACCTGCAGGCCATCGCGGGCCGACTCGGATTGCGTTTGGCCCTGGCGCATTTGCAGAAGCTCAGCGACTCGACTCCCCTGCTGGCCGATGTGAAACCGTCCGGGCGACGTTTCCTGCACGACTTCGAGGTCGATGGCGGGGTTCCCGCACTCATGGGCCGGCTGCGCGAAATCGCCGACATGACTGCGGTGTCCGGCGACGATCGCAGCTGGGACGAGACCGCGACGGACCCGGCCTCGATCGCGGGCTGCCTATCGACGCTGACTCATCCCGTCGGCCAAGCGAGGTCGCTGGTCATGCTGCGCGGCAGCCTCGCCCCCGACGGCGCGCTCCTCAAACAGTCCGCCGCCGATCCGGGTCTGTGCAGACACGTTGGCAGAGCGGTGGTTTTCGACGGTGTCGACGACCTGCGGGCGCGGATCGATCACCCCGACCTGGAGGTCGATGCGACATCGGTGCTCGTGCTGCGCGGGACCGGTCCGATCGGCGGGCCGGGTATGCCAGAGGTAGGCCACCTGCCCATTCCGCGAAAACTGCTGGAGCAGGGCGTCACCGACATGGTGCGCATCTCCGATGCCCGGATGAGCGGCACCGCGACCGGAACCGTCGTATTGCACGTGACTCCCGAGGCGGCAGCGGGCGGACCACTAGCACTCGTCCGCGACGGTGACCTCATCGAGCTTGATACCGCCCGCACCACCCTCGATCTGCTGGTGGACGCCGCCGAATTGGAACGGCGCTGCCTCGAGGGAGTCCCGAATCATCAAAGGCCACAGCGGAACGACAGCACCGAGCACTCGGCAGCTCCCCGTGCGCGCGGGTATGCGCGATTGTTCGCCGAACATGTGACACAGGCCGACCGAGGCTGCGACTTCGACTTCCTGCAGGCGGTGCGATGAGCATGTTCGATGTCGGCCTGATCGGAACAGGGGCGATGGGGACACAGATCGCCACCCGCATCATCGCTGCGGGCCATCGGCTCGCCGTGCACAATCGAACCCGCGCGAATGCGCTCGCCGTGGAGAACGCAGGCGGGCAGTGGTGTGGCAGCGCCCGGGAGCTCGCCGGGGCCAGCCGCATTGTGATCTCCTGTCTGCGAAACACTTTCGCGGTCGAGGCGGTCTACGGAGGCAGCGACGGTTTGCTCTGTGGCGCTCGACCCGGCCAGATCTTCGTGGAGCACGGCACCTTCGCACCAGCCACCGCCCGCGACCTCGCCGCCCTGGCCCGTGAGCAAGGTGCGGCATTCCTCGACGCTCCCGTCACCGGAGGGCCGGCGGGGGCCGCGCAGGGGACGCTCACGATCATGGCCGGTGGTGACGCCGACGCCATCGACCAGGTGACTCCGCTGTTGAAATCCTTCGGATCTCGCGTCATTCGCATCGGCGGCTCCGGCGCGGGCCTCGAACTCAAACTGGTGAACCAGCTGCTGGTTGGCGCGCATATGACCGCGGCCGCCGAGGCTATCAGAGTGCTCGACCGGGTGGGCCTGGATCTCGGCCTCGCCGCGGAGGTCCTGTTGAGCGGATGGGCCGAGAGCACCATGCTCCGGCGCGCCTTCACCCAGCTGGCGCTCGGTGCCGTAGAGCACACCGGCGCCACGATCTCCGGGATGAGCGAGGTCTTGGACCTGGTGAATCGCTTGCGCGATGACGCCCGCCTCAGCGGTCCGGTGCTCGACGCGACCACCGCGTCGTTCCGGGCGGCGGTCGCGTGCGGCGCGGGCGAGCTCGATCCGGCCGCCCTCGCCCGACCCGACCAGAGAAATCCGGCTGCGCAGGTGGGTCCGCGATGAGATGGGCGGCCAATCTGTCGATGCTGTACTCCCGGCTTCCGGTCGAGGAGCGGGCCGCCGCAGCCGCACGCGACGGCTACTCCTACGTCGAAACCTGGTGGCCCTTCGAACAATCGGCACCGGCATCGGAGCAAATCGATCGTTTCTGCTCATCACTGCGGCGCGCGGGAGTCCGGCTTGCCGCACTGAATCTCGACGCGGGCGACCCCCGTGCCGGGGAGCGAGGCCTGCTGACCGACCCCGGCCACGACCATCGCGTTCAGGCCAATCTGAACTCGGCTGTCGAGATTCTCTCGGACACGAAATGCACGGTCCTCAACGCTCTGTACGGTAATCGGCTCCGCGGTCACGATGAAAGGGACCAGGACCGGCTCGCCTTGCGCCGACTCGCGGAAATCGCCGACCGTGTCGCGGGGATGGGCGTGACGGTTGTCGTCGAAACGCTCAATTCCATTGACAGTCCCCGATTTCCTTTGACCGATATCGCCGATACCGCGGCCCTCGTCACCGCGGCGATCACACGGAGCCGCCACGGCAACATCGGATTGCTGCTCGACACCTACCACCTGCGAATGATGGATGTCGATCCAGTGATCGCCATCGACAAGTATGGACCATTGATTCGCCACGTGCAGTTCGCGGACGCACCCGGGCGAGGGCGGCCCGGCACCGGCCGCATCGATTTCGACGGTGTCACACGAGCTTTGACAGAGATCGGCTACACGGGATTCATCGGGCTCGAATACGACCCGTCGGTCCCGGCCCCCGGCACAGACATCGGATGGACGCCGTCCCCACAAGGTTAGGAATGAGAATGAAAATTGTCAGTTACGGACCCGAGCGGGCCGAACGTCCGGGAATCTTCGTGCCGGAGCGAGGAATCGCGCCGCTGGACCCACTATTGCGGTCGCTCGGTTTGACCGCGGTTGACTCCAACACATTGGTCGCCATGCTCGACTGGCTGCAACCCGAGATCGAGAAGGCGACCGCGAACGATACAGCCACGCAGTCGATCTCGTGGCTCGACCCCGCTACGACACGCCTCGGATCGCCTATTCCTTTCCCTGAGAAGGTACTGGTGGCCGGTGGCAACTATCAGTCGCATGTCGATGAGGCTGCGGGGATGAAGAATGCCCCTTCCCCCTCGGAACCGATCATCATTCTCAAGCCGTCGAATACCGTAATCGGCGCGCGTGACGCGCTCATTCGCCCGGCGCAGACCGAACAGCTCGACTACGAAACCGAAATCGCCGTCGTCATCGGTCGCGGCGGGCGGCACATCGCCGCGAAGAACGCCTACGACCACGTCGCCGGATATTGCATCGCCAATGATGTCACCGCCCGCGATCTGGCATTCAAGGATGTCCACATCAGCCCGCTCTTTTCACAGATGACGCGGGCCAAGGGCATCCCGACCGGTGCGCCGCTGGGACCGTGGCTGGTCACCAAGGACGAGATCCCCGATCCTCACCGGCTCCAGCTGCGCTGCTGGGTCAATGGCGAATTGCGCCAGGATGGCAGCAGTTCCGAGATGATCGTCGACATCCCGCACCTGATCGAGGATTTCAGCAAGGTCATCGAGCTGTCCCCCGGCGATGTCATCATGACTGGCACCACCACCGGCTGCGGCGCATTCCAGAATCCCCCGAAGTTCCTGCGCGACGGCGACGTTGTGCGAATGGAGATCACCGGACTCGGCGTCATGGAGACGCCGATCGAAGATGAGAAGTGACTGTGTTCAGGGCGATTCCCGAACAGTCACCGAATCCCTATTCAGGAGAATCACAGTGGACATCGAGGTCCGAACTCCCGAGAACACCTGCATTGTTCTCATCGACTACGTCAGCGGATTCGCCCCGCTGATCGCGTCGCAGACCGTGGCCGAAAACGTCTCCGGCGGGCGCGCTCTCGCACAGACGGCGCTCGCCTACGGCATCCCGCTGATCGTTTCCGTCGGCCCTGAGCAGGACCCCCGGGGTGTGCTGTACCCGGAGATCGCGGAGGTACTCGGGGACCATCTAGTGCAGCATCGCGGTCTGTCCTTTGATGCCTTCGAGGACGAGGAGTTCGCTGCGGCCGTCACGGCGACCGGACGCCGGCACCTGGTCATTGCCGGTCTGATGTCCGACGGCTGCGTCATGCATACGACCATGAGCGCCCTGCGCCGCGACTACGGCGTCTCGATCGTCGCCGACGCGACCGCCAGCACAAGCGTCACCGCGCATCACACCGCGATGGCCCGCTTCACCCAGCTGGGTGTCGTGCCGCGCACGTGGATGTCTCTCGCGTCCGAATTTCAGAAGTCCTACGCGAATACCGAGACCCTCACCGAATATCGCGCGATCCAGGCCAATATGCCCGGTTACGCCATGTTGAACGCCACCCTCGGCAATCTTCGAAATCTGGCCGCAAACACCCCGGTCGAAAACCAGTAGGAGCACTATCCATGTCTACAACCCGAACCGATCACGAGGTCGTCATCGTCGGTGGCGGACCGGTCGGCCTGATGATGGCGATCGAACTCGGTCGCCGCGGCGTGGAGGTCGAAGTGATCGAACGCCGGACCACCCGGCTGCGGCATCCGCGGGCAATCGGCCTGCACGCGCGGACCATGGAGATCATGCGCCAGCTCGGCTGGGCGGAGGAGGTGCGCCGGGTCGGCAACCTACCGCTGGAGCGCTGGTCCAGTTTCGGCTACATGACCCGATTGAATACGGCCGACATCGGATCCATCGATCTGATGTCGGATCCCGATCGCGTCGAGCGCGCTTACTCGGAATCCCCGGAGATGATCGCCTGGTGCGCGCAGGACGTTTTCGAGCCCTTCCTCGTCGAGAAGGTACGTGAGTTCCCGTCGGTCCGTCTCACAACGGGCCTGCGCGTGACTCATCTCGAACAGCTCGACGACCATGTCACCCTCACCGTCGAGGATGAAACCGGCGCGGTCCGGCGCATTTCGTCCAAGTACGTGGTCGGAGCCGACGGCGCGCACAGCACCGTGCGCGGGCTGTTGGGCATCGAGGCACCGGTCTCACCGACCAAGGGCCACCAGCTGAACGCGTGTTTCGTCGGCGACCTCCGCCCCTATCTGGGCGATCGCAACCACATTCTCTGGTGGATCATCAACCAGGACACCACGGGCGCGTTCCTCACCTATGACGGCGACCGTCGCTGGGTATACAGCTGGGGATACGATCCCAACCGGGAATCGGTCGCGGACTACCCGCCGGAACGCTGCACCGAGGTGATCCGATCCGCAATCGGCGACGCAGAGGCACAGGTCGAGTTCGAACGGGTCTTCCCCTGGACCATCGATGCCGCCATTGCCGACCAGTTCCGTTCGGGCCGGACCTTCCTGATTGGCGATGCGGCACACCGGCTTCCGCCCAGCGGCGGATTCGGCATGAACAGCGGCATCCAGGATGCGCAGAACCTCGCCTGGAAGCTCGCACTGGTGCTGCACGGCCACGCCGAAGAGTGTGTACTCGATACCTATGACGAGGAACGGCGCGCGGTCGCGTGGTTCAACGCCGAACAGATTCACCGGAACGTCGAGGCGTCGGCCAAGGTCGGATGGGTCATGACCGATCCCGACATGCTCGCTCGCATCGAAGGACCCGACGGCGGCCCGGTGCGCCAGCAGATCGCCGACGCGATTCCCTTGCAGGAGGACCAATATTGGTCCTACGGCCAGCAATTCGGATTTGTCTACGATTCTGCGGCCGTCATCGACGATGGAACCATCGGACCGGCATCGATTGTCAGCGACTACCTCCCCTCCGCCGCACCGGGCGCGCATGCACCGCACGTATGGCTGCGTGACCCGGAGGGTAACCGGATCTCGACAATCGACCTGCTGCACACCGATTTCGTTCTCCTGACAACCCCGCAGGGCACGGAATGGCGTGCGGCGCTGGAGGATTTGTCGGCTGCTCGCGAACTGCCCACCGCCACATACACGATCGGCGAAGGCGGCGACTTCATCGTGGAGGAGGGACAGGACTGGTTGGCGCGGTATGGAATCGAGGCGTCCGGGGCGGTTCTCGTCCGCCCCGATGGGCATGTCTGCTTGCGTGCCGTCGATGCCGGCACGCCTCCTCGCGAGCTCCTCGAGGAGGCGCTGGCCAAGCTGCTCCCGAGCCCGGTCGTGAACGCGAGCGTCAGGCAGGGCTAGCCGCATTCATGGGGAACACACCCATGACGTCGAAGCCGCCCAGCTGCCGGTCCGGCAACGGCCGATAGCTGGTCGGCATTCCCTCGTCGGCGGTCACCTGCCGCAGATAGTCCACCGCCTGCACACCTTCCGGGCTGTCGAGCTGCCGGGGCATGCCCCGTCCATCAGAGGTCATCGTGCAGGGCACGAAACCGACGTCGGCCAACCGATCACCGTCGAATCTGAGATAGGCGAGCATGGTCATGCGGGCATCGGGGTGCATGGGCAGCAACGGCCAGCCTTCACGCGGCCACATGCCGTACTCCCCGTACTTCTTCCGCCACGCCTCGATCATGCCCGGGATTGCCCGGTCCAGTAGGCCGTGCAGGTCGAAGGCAAACAAGCCCAGCCCGTGGAAGATCGGCTTGTCCCGGTAGAACTCCACACCGCGGATCTCGTGATGATGACGCCCGAGCACTACATCCATGCCCGCGTCGATCGCGGCGCGGGCAACGGCGGGCTCGCCCGCACAACAGGCCACCCCGGCAATGATGTATCTATCTGCACGGGTCGACGGCGAACACCACCGCCGGTGTACGCGCGGCCAATTCGCGTTGACAAACTTACGGCGCCACTCGTCGAACGGCTGACCGACAGCGGAACCGGCGACGCCGCGGTGCATTCGGCGCTGGCGGTCGCCTGCCCGGCGGGCATCAGCGCCGTACACGAACGGATCGCTGCCGGCGCTGACCGGCACCGACGTCCCCGTGATTCTCGAATTGCTCGGACCCGCTTTACACGCGCTGACCGACACCGATCCACGGGGCCGGCTCGGCCGACCGCACGGCGGACTGACCTGTCACCCGAGCCCGCCGGAAGGGCCATTCATCCATCCGCAGGGGCCGATTCGGTCCGCGCGACGACCAATTGTCGTCGAAACACACCCTTGCAAGCAGAACATCTACAGAATTCCGCTCTTCATTGAACATTGGCCTCAAACCGCCGACCCTGTGTAGACGAACTGCACACAACAAATTCCCTTATTCGACCATGTATCAACGTATCCGGAGACAGAAATGACCCTCGTTGAGCCGCCGTCCGCGCGGCAGTTCGAGAAGTTCCTGCCCGCGGCGAGCGCCGTCCAGTATCTCGACGCCGACGGCAAGCCCACCCCTAGCGATGCCCGCTACCCCCACCCCGCCGACGACCGCCTGGTCGAGGTGTACCGGCAGATGGTGCGCGGCAGGCGCTTCGATCAGCAGGCCACAGCGCTGACCAAACAGGGCAGGCTCGCGGTGTACCCGTCCGCGCGCGGACAGGAAGCGTGCCAGGTCAGCGCGGCGATGTGCCTGCGCCCCACCGATTGGCTGTTCCCCACTTATCGAGACTCGATGGCCATGACTGTGCGTGGAATCCCGGCCGCCGAGATCCTCAGCATGCTCGCCGGCGACTGGCATTGCGGGTACGACCCGGCCGTGCACCGCACCGCGCCGCAGTGCACGCCGCTGGCCACCCAGCTCCTGCACGCCACCGGGTTGGCGCACGCCGAGCAGCGCCGTGGGCGGGACACGGTCGTGCTGGCGCTGTGTGGTGACGGCGCGACCAGCGAGGGCGATTTCCACGAAGCACTCAACTTCGCAGCGGTGTTCCACGCACCAGTCGTATTCCTGGTACAGAACAATGGTTTCGCGATCAGCGTGCCACTGGCACGGCAAAGTGTCGCGCCCTCGCTGGCGCACAAGGGCGTCGGCTACGGCATCGGGTCCGAACAGGTCGACGGCAACGATCCGGTCGCCATGATGGGCGTCATGGACGAGGCCGTGCGGTTCGCTCGCGAGGGCAATGGGCCGGTCATCGTCGAGGCCCACACCTATCGGCTCGACGCCCACACCAATGCTGACGACGCCACCCGATACCGCGAATCCGCCGAGGTCGAGCAGTGGCTCACCCGGGATCCGATCAACCGCCTGCGCACTTACCTGGTCGCCCAGGGAACGGTCGACGACGCCTTCGACGAGCAGCTGACCGCCGAGGTCGAGGCGGAGGCCGCCGCGCTGCGCGCGGCCATGAACGCCGACCGGCCCGCCGACCCGACCGAATTGTTCCGGCACGTGTTCGCCGAGCCCACCCCGCAATTGCGCGAGCAATTGGCCCAGGTCGAAATCGAACTCGCCGCTGAAGCCGAGGAGGACTGATCATGCCGAAACTCACGATGGCGCAGGCACTGAACCTGGCCCTGCGCGATGCGTTGACCGCTGATGAGAACGTCATCGTCTTCGGCGAGGACGTCGGCGCATTGGGCGGTGTCTTCCGGGTCACCGACGGCCTGACCAAGGACTTCGGCGAAACCCGGTGCTTCGACACGCCTTTGGCCGAGTCCGGCATCATCGGCTTCGCGATTGGCATGGCGATGTCGGGTTTCCGGCCCGTGGTGGAGATGCAGTTCGACGCCTTCGCCTATCCGGCCTTCGAACAGATCACCTCGCACGTGGCCAAGATCCGCAACCGAACCCGCGGGAAGCTGTCGGTGCCGATGGTCATCCGTATCCCCTTCGCGGGCGGCATCGGCGGCGTGGAACACCACTGCGATTCCAGCGAGGCGTACTACGCCCACACCCCCGGATTGAAGGTGGTGACGCCCGCGACCGTGGCCGACTCCTACTCCCTATTGCGCGCCGCCATCGACGACCCGGACCCCGTCATCTTCCTGGAGCCCAAACGGCTCTACTACTCCCGTGCCGAGGTGGAACCGCGCGCGGACGACCGGCTGGGACGAGCGCTTGTGCGCAGGCCCGGTCGCGACGCGACCCTGGTGGCCTACGGCCCCTCAGTGGAAGTGGCGCTGGAAGCTGCCGAAGCCGCTGCCGCGGACGGTCACGACCTCGAAGTGGTCGATCTACGCTCGATCGTCCCCTTCGATGACCAGACCGTCACCGCGTCGGTGCGAAAGACAGGTCGCTGCTTGGTGATTCACGAGGCACAGGGATTCGCCGGGGTCGGAGCAGAGATCGCGGCCCGCGTGCAGGAACGGTGCTTCCACCATCTGCAGGCGCCCGTGCTGCGGGTGAGCGGATTCGATATTCCCTATCCCGCACCGAAACTCGAGCGGATCCACCGGCCGAGCGTGGATCGCGTCCTCGACGCTGTGGACCGCCTGCAGTGGAACGACATCCCCGATACCCGATGGGCGGTGACCGCATGAACGACCAGGTCTTTTTGCTGCCCGATCTCGGTGAGGGCCTGACCGAGGCCGACATTCTCGAATGGCGGGTCGCGGTCGGCGACACCGTGCACATCGACCAGATCATCGCCGAGGTGGAGACCGCCAAGGCCGCGGTCGAGGTCCCAGTTCCGTTCGAGGGCACCGTGATCGAACTACACGGGGCCGCGGGCGACACGCTGAAGGTCGGCACCCCGCTGGTCACCATCCGTGGCGCGCACACCGCAGCGGCCGGACAGGCGCCGGCGGGTCACGAGCAGTATCGGGAGGAGGAGCGCGCCGGGTCAGGCAATGTGCTCATCGGGTACGGCACCGGTTTCGATGCCCCACGCCGACGCAGGCGGGTACCCACCACCCACCGCCCGCCTGACACCCCCAAGGCGCACACGCCACCGGACACGGCAAGATCGACCAGCACCAACGTTCCCCCGTCCGCGCCTCGAATCATCTCGCCACTAGTGCGAAACCTCGCCCTGCGCAGGGGAATCGACCTCTCCGCACTGACCGGAACGGGGCCCGGGGGCATCATCGTCCGCGCCGATGTCGAAAGCCACGCTGATGTCGAGAGCCTGCCCGCGCCGGTACCCGCAGCTCCCATGTCCGGCCCCGCCCGCTTCCATCTCGAGCGGATTCCGCTGAAAGGCCTGCGAAAGACGGTCGCCGACAAGCTGTCCACCAGTCGCCGCGAGATTCCCGACGCGACCACCTGGGTCGATGTCGATGCCACCGAGCTGCTGCGGGCCCGCGCCGCCATCAATCACGGTCTGCCGCCCGAGGACCAGGTGAGTCTGCTGGCACTGCTGGCGCGGCTGACCATCGCGGCGCTGTCCCGATATCCGGAGCTCAACGCGTCGGTGGACACCGAGCACGGCGAGATCATCCGCCACGGCCAGGTGAATCTCGGCGTGGCCGCGCAAACTCCCCGCGGTCTGATCGTTCCGGTCCTCGACCGCGCCGACACGATGACCACTGTGGAACTAGCCCGTGCGCTGCGCGACACCGTCGAGACCGCGCGCGAGGGCAAGCTGCCGCCTGCCCGGTTGACCGGTGGCACCTTCACCCTCAACAACTACGGCGTCTTCGGCGTCGACGGCTCGACCCCGATCATCAATCACCCGGAGGCCGCGATTCTGGGAATCGGCCGCATTGTCGACCGGCCGTGGGTGGTCGACGGTGTGCTCACCATTCGCAAGCTCACCCAGGTCTCGCTCAGCTTCGACCATCGGGTATGCGACGGCGGAGCGGCCGGCGGATTCCTGCGGCTGTTCGCCGATTACCTCGAAAACCCCGTCGCCGCGCTGGGGAGGCTGTGATGACCGAAACCCATAGTGATGTCCTGATCCTGGGCGGCGGCTCGGGCGGCTACGCCTGCGCCCTGCGCGCCGCCCAACTGGGGCTGACCGTTACCCTCGTCGAGGCCGACAAGGTCGGCGGCACCTGCCTGCACCGCGGCTGCATCCCGACCAAGGCGCTCCTGCGCGCCGCCGAGGTCGCCGAAACAGCCCACACCGCACCCTCTTTCGGTGTCCTGGCCGAACTTCACGGCATCGACGTCGACGAGCTGCACAACTACAAGAACAGTGTCGTGCAACGCTTGTACAAAGGACTGCGCGGGCTGCTCACCGGCGACAAGATCAAGATCGTGGAGGGTACCGGGGCGTACTCGCCGGACCGCTCGGTCTCCGTGGACGGTGTGCGCTACACCGGCGAATCGGTCGTACTGGCGACCGGATCCCAACCGCGTCTGCTCGATGGCATCGAGACCGGTGCCCGCATCCTCACCAGTGATCAAGCCCTGGAGCTGGACTTCATCCCGCGCTCGGCGATCGTGCTCGGCGGCGGCGTCATCGGCGTCGAATTCGCCAGTCTCTGGCATTCCTTCGGCGCCGAGGTGACGATCGTCGAAGCCCTCCCCCATCTGCTCATGGCCGAAGACCGCTGGAGCTCGGCACAATTGACGCGGGCACTGCGCAGACGTGGGATCACCTTGCGCACGAAAACCCGAGTGGCAGCGGCGAAGGAGGACGACAACGGGGTGTCGGTGGAGCTGGCCGGGGGCGAAACGCTGGCGGCCGACGTACTCCTCGTCGCCGTCGGCCGCGCCCCGCGCAGCGCCGACCTCGCGGCGGCGGGCATCGCTATCGACAATGGCGGCGTGGTCACCGACGGCCAGCTGCGCACGAACGTGTCCGGAGTGTACGCCGTCGGCGATCTCGTTGCCGGGCCCCAGCTGGCGCACCGTGGATTTCAGCACGGCCTGTTCGTCGCCGAGGAGATCGCCGGCCTCTCGCCGGTCCCGGTCGCCGACCACCTCATTCCGCGCGTGGTGTACTCGCACCCGGAACTCGCCTCCGTCGGCCTCACTGAGGCCGCGGCCCGCGAACAGTACGGCGCCTGCACCGCAACGGTTTACGACCTCGCGGGCAACGGCAAGAGCCAGATCCTGCGCACCGCAGGCGGCGTCAAGGTCGTGCGCGCGGGTGAAACCGGTCCGGTGGTCGGCGTCCACATGGTCGGCGACCGAATCGGTGAGTCCATCGGTGAGGCCCAGCTGACGGTCGCCTGGGAGGCCCTCCCCTCCGACATCGCGCCCTTTATCCACGCCCATCCCACCCAGAACGAAGCGCTCGGCGAAGCCATGCTCGCCCTGGCCGGCCGCCCGCTGCACAGCCATTCCTGATCGCGTAACAACGATCGGCCCGCGGTGAACAGTGTGACCGCGGGCCGATCGTTGTGGAAACCATGAGCATAGGAAGGGCGCCGGCGCCGACGAGGGCCGAGAGCGCGTCAGGCGCGAGTTCGGATCTCACGGCTGGTGCCGCGGAATTCGGCCACGACCATCTCACCGCGACGCACGGTGACGTCGTAGATGCCGTTGCGGCCGTAGCGGGCCCGCTCGACGGCTTCGGCGACCAGCTCGTCGCCGGCGGTCGTCGGTTCCAGGTAGGTGATCGACGCACCAGCGGCCACCGTGGGACGGCCGTAACCATTGCACGCCACCGCGAAGGCGCTGTCGGCCAGGAGAAAGACGTAGCCGCCGTGGGTGATGGCGTGGCCGTTGAGCATGTCGTCGGTGACCTTCATGGCGAGGGTGGCCGACCCGGGTCCGTTGCCCAGCAACTGAATTCCGCAGTCTGTCGACGCGTGATCCGCGTCGAGCATGGCACGGGCGAAGTCGATTCCGGTGGAATCCTCGCCGACGTGTTCGTTCATCGGGTACTCCCTCGGACGAGTTCAGTGGGGGCGGTTGTCGATCAACCGGCGTACCTTGCCCGACGATCGTTCGAGGGTCTCGGGCGCGAGTATCTCGACACCCACGGTGACCCCGATCTGGTGTTTGACCAGATGGATCAATGTCGCGGCCGCCGCCTCGCGATCCGCGGCGGTGGCGTCCGGGCGGGCTTCGACTCGCACGGTCAGCTGATCCATCCGGCCGGGTCGGTCCAGTACACAATGGAATTGGGGTGCGAGCGCGGGCACGGTGAGGATGATTTCCTCGATCTGGGTGGGGAACAGGTTCACGCCGCGCAGGATGATCATGTCGTCGCTGCGGCCGGTGATCTTCTGCATTCGGCGCATGGTGCGGGCGGTGCCGGGCAGCAGGCGGGTGATATCGCGGGTGCGGTAGCGGATGACGGGGAATGCCTCCTTGGTCAGGGAGGTGAACACGAGCTCGCCTTCGGCCCCGTCGGGCAGCACCTGTCCGGTCTCGGGATCGATGATTTCCGGGTAGAAGTGATCTTCCCAGATATGCGGTCCGTCTTTGGTTTCCGCGCATTCCATGGCGACGCCGGGTCCGATGACCTCGGACAGCCCGTAGATGTCGAGGGCGTCGATGTCCAGTTGTGATTCGAGTTCGCGGCGCATGGCCTCGGTCCACGGCTCGGCTCCGAACACGCCGATCCGCAGGGACGTCGATGCTGGGTCGATGCCCTGGCGGGTCATGGCGTCGAGCAATGTCAGCATGTAGGACGGCGTCACCATGATGGCGTCGGGCCTGAAATCCTGAATCAGGCGCACCTGGCGCTCGGTCATGCCACCCGACATGGGAATCACGGTGCAGCCCAGCCGTTCCGCGCCGTAGTGGGCGCCGAGTCCCCCGGTGAACAGCCCGTACCCGTAGGCGATGTGCACGACGTCGGTGGAGCGCACGCCCGCGGCGCGCAGACTGCGGGCGATGAGATCGGCCCAGTGTCCGAGATCGTTGGCGGTATAGCCGACGACAGTGGGCTGGCCGGTGGTACCGGAAGAGGCGTGGATGCGCGACACCTGTTCGCGCGGAACGGCGAACATCCCGAACGGATAATTGGCTCGCAGGTCGGCCTTGGTGGTGAATGGGAATTTCGCGAGGTCGGACAGTTCTCTCAGGTCCGACGGGTGTACACCGACCGCGTCGAATGCGGTGCGGTAGTGGGAAACGTGGTCGTAGGCGTGCTGTAGTGACCAGCGCAGGCGTTCGAGTTGTAGCGCGGTGATGCGGTCGCGAGAGGCGAATTCGATATCGTCGGCGGGAACCGTAGCGGGACTGGGGGCGACGGTACTCAAGGGGATTTCCTGTCGGTGTGGTGATCAGGCGTCGAAGTCGACGGTGAGGGTGTCGGTGGTCGGGTAGCTCTGGCAGGTGAGCACGAAGCCCGCTGCGATTTCGCTGTTCTCGAGGGCGTAGTTGCGCCGCATGTCGGCAGCTCCGTCGGTGATCTTGGCGCGGCAGGTGCCGCACACTCCGCCCTTGCACGCGAAGGGCAGATCGGAGCGCACCTGCTCGGCGGCATCCAGAATCGTCCGGTCCCGTGGCAGGTCGGCGGTGGTGGAGCGGCCGTCGAGGGTGATGGTGACCTGGCTGCTCGGCCCGGTCGTCCCCGGTTCGCGGTGGAGCTCCGGCGGTGGTGGGGTGTCGCCGACGTAGAACAGCTCGCGGTGGATGCGATCGGCGGGCACCCCGAAGTCGGCCAGCACGGTGACGGTGTCGTCCACCATGCCGTGCGGCCCGCAGATCCACGCGTGGTCGATACCGTCGATATCGACCAGCGCCGTGAGGATTTCACGCAGTCGGTCGGCATCGAGTCGGCCGCTGAACAATTCGACGTCGCGTGGTTCGCGGGAGAGCACGTGGATGAGCGAGAAGCGTTCGCCGTAGGCGTCTTTCAGGTCGGCGAGCTCGTCGGCGAACATGACCGAGCGGGTGCGCCGGTTGCCATAGAGCAGCGTCACCCGGCTGTCGGGGTTGGCGAGCAGCGAGGCGGCGATCGACAGCAGCGGAGTGATGCCGGACCCGGCGCCCACCAGCAGATGCCGTCCGGCGCTCGCCGTGTCGGCGACGAAGCTGCCGGACGGGGGCTGCACCTCCACACGATCGCCCGGCGTGACCTCGTGGACCAGCCAGTTCGAGAACAGGCCGCCGGATACCTCCCGCACTCCTACCCGGGGCGCCGCGCCTTGCGCAGCGCAGATCGAATACGATCGCCGCTGCTCGACGCCGTCCACCGTCCGCCGCAGTGTGAGGAATTGGCCCGGCCGGAAATGGAATTCGTCGGCGAGCCGATCCGGTACGGCGAAGGTCACGGCGACGGCGTCGTCGCACAGGCGCTGCACGGCCGCGACCTCGAGCGCGTAGAACGCGCGGGATCGGCCGGTGGTAGGTGCCGTTGTCGTGGTCACCTCAGATCTCCTTCACATGATCGAACGGTTCGAGACAGTCGCGGCAGCGATACAGCGCCTTGCATGCGGTGGCCGAGAACGGCGAGACGAGTTCGGTCGCGGCCGAGCCGCAGTACGGGCAGCGCACGGCGCGCGGGAGCGAGGTCAGGGTGAGCGGGATGGGCCCGCCGGTTCGCGCCTGCGCTGGGCCCGGCGGGGAGTATCCGTGTTCGCGCAGCTTGCGCCGCCCGTCGGGGGTGATCCAGTCGCTACTCCACGGCGGCGACAGCACGGTGTCCACCCGCACGGCCACGAAACCGTCTGCGCGCAGGTCGTATTCGATGTCGGCTCGAATGGTCGCCATGGCCGGGCACCCCGAGTAGGTGGGGGTGATGGTCACGACGACCGCGCCGTCGGGTTCGACCCGCACGTCGCGCAGGACGCCGAGGTCGGCGATGGTGAGCATCGGCATCTCCGGGTCCGCGACCGCCGCGGCCACCGCCCGGGCACGATCTTCCCCGGCGGTGGAGGCCGCGGTCACCATGACGCTTCCGGATGGGCGCGGGCCACGCTCTGCATCTCGGCCAGGATCAGCCCCAGCGCCTCGGTGTGCAGGCCGTCGCGTCCGGCGCGCCCTCCGACAGTGCCAGCCGAAACCAGCTCGGGTGCAGTGGTTTCCGCAGCCCGCAGAATCGTGGTGAGGGTCTCCTCGACCTCGGCGCGCACCTGTGCCGGGTCCACCGCCACCCCGGCCGCCGCGAGCGCCGTCTCGTCCGCGGAGGTGCTGAACAGTTCGGGAACGAAGGGCCAGACCTGGCCGAGCGCCCGGACCAACCGGCCGTGCGACTCGTCGGTCCCCGCGCCGAGCACGACCGCCCACCGGGCCGCGTAGTCACGGTGGTAGGTCAATTCCTTGACCCCCTTGTGCGCCACCGCCGACAGCACCGGATCCCGTGAGTCCCGCAAACGCGCGAACACCGCCAGTCGCCAGGTCGAGAAGACGAGCAGCCTGGTGATCGCCTGCGCGAAGTCGCCATTGTCGAGTTCACACAGGCGCGCATTGCGGAATTCTGCGTCGGTACGGAAGAACGCCAGCGCATCCTCGGGTGGAATGGGTGAGGTCTCCGAGAGGTACGGCACGACGGCGGGATCGGCGGCCGCGGCGCGGGCCAGCAGCAGCCGCGCCTGCCCGAGCAGGTCCAGGCCGATATTGGCCAGCGCGACCTCCTCCTCCAATTCCGGTGCGTGCGTGACCAATTCGGTCAGCCTCTGGGCGCTGATCAGGGCATCGTCGGCGAGCATGAGGCAGTACCGCGCGAGCGCCGAGGCGTCCGCGTCCGCAGGCACGGTCGTGTCCACCCCGGCCAGGGGGTCGTCGAAGCTGGTCCCGAAGGCCCAGCGGCCGTCGTCATCGGCGGCGGCAAGACCGTCGAAGGGATTGTCGTGGTCGATCATGGCGGCGCCTCACATGTGGGGGACGGTGTCGGGGATCTCGTAGAAGGTCGGATGGCGGTAGACCTTGTCGCGGTTGGGCGCGAAGAAGGGATCCTTCTCGGCCGGGCTGGATGCGGCGACGGCGTGGGAGGGCACCACCCAGATGCTCACGCCCTCGTTGCGACGGGTGTAGACGTCGCGGGCGTGCCGCAGTGCCATCTCGTCGTCGGCGGCGTGCAGCGAACCCACGTGCACATGGTTGAGTCCGCGCTTGCCACGCACGAACACCTCATACAGCGGCCATTCCGAACGAGTTCCGGTCATGGTCATGCCTCCTGCTGTCCGTTGCGGTGGGCGAACGCCGTGGCTGCTTCGCGCACCCACGCCCCGTTGTCGTGTGCGGATCGCCGGACTTCGATCCGCTGCGCATTGCATGCGCCATTGCCGGCCACGACCTGCGCGAACTCGTCCCAGTCGGGTCGGCCGAAGTCGTGAGCGCCGCGGTCGGCGTTCCATGCCAGTTCCGGATCGGGCAGCGTGACACCCAGCGTCGCGGCCTGCGGAACCGTCATGTCGACGAATCGCTGCCGCAGTTCGTCATTGGTGTGGCGTTTGATCCGCCAGCGCATGGACTGCGCGGTGTTGGGTGAGGCGTCGTCGGGCGGGCCGAACATCATCAGTGCCGGCCACCACCACCGGTCGACGGACTCCTGCACCATGGCCCGCTGGGCGTCGGTGCCGCGCATCATGGTCATGAGCAGCTCGTAGCCCTGACGCTGATGGAACGACTCCTCCTTGCAGACCCGGATCATCGCGCGCGCGTAGGGTCCGAACGAGCTGCGGCACAGCGGAACCTGGTTGCAGATCGCCGCGCCGTCCACCAGCCACCCGATGACCCCGACATCGGCGAAGGTTAGGGTCGGATAGTTGAAGATCGAGGAGTATTTCTGCCGACCGGAGAGCAGTTTGCCGGTGAGGTCACCGCGGTCCGCGCCCAAGGTTTCCGCCGCCGCGTACAGGTACAAACCGTGCCCGGCCTCGTCCTGGACCTTGGCCAGCAGGATCGCCTTGCGGCGCAGCGAGGGCGCGCGGGTGAGCCAGTTGCCTTCGGGCTGCATGCCGATGATCTCGGAGTGGGCGTGCTGGGCGATCTGGCGAATCAGGGTGGCGCGGTATGCGTCCGGCATCCAGTCGCGGGGCTCGATGCGCTGATCGGCGTCGAGTGTGGCGTCGAATCCCGCCTGGAGATCGTCGGAGACAGGGGTGTTCATGACCGAACCCTTCAGTGACCGGTGAAGACCGGGGTTGACTTGGACAGGAAGGCAGTGACCGCGGCACGATGGTCCGCGCTCGCGCCGAGCCGCTGCTGGGCATTGGCTTCGTGTTCCAGCGTTTCGGCCAGATCGGCGTCCGACCGCTCCAACAGCGCCTTCACCTCTCGGTAGGCGGCGGTCGGTCCTGCCGCCAGGCGGGCCGCGAGTTCACGTGCCGCGGTGTCCAATTCGGAGTCGTCGACGACCCGATGCACCAGTCCCCATTCCAGGGCCCGGGCGGCATCGATCCGATCGCCGAGCAGCATGAGCCCTGCGGCGCGCGCGGTGCCCAGAGCACGTGGCAAGCTGTGGCTCAGGCCCGAATCGCTGGCCAGGCCGATGCCGGTGAACGCCGTGGCAAAGGTCGACGAGCGCCCGCTGATCCGGATATCGCCCGCGAGCGCGATGCCGAGTCCCGCACCGACACAGGCGCCCTGGATCGCGACGACCACCGGTACCTGGATCCCCGCCAACGCGGTGATCAGCGGGTTGTAGTGTTCCCGGACGGTTGCCATGGCGGTGGCCTGGTCCGCGTCCAGGGCGGTCACGTGCTCGTCGAGATCCTGTCCGACGCAGAAGTTCCGGCCCTCCGCGCGCAGCAGGACGGCCCGGACGCTATCGTCGGCAGCGAGGGATCCCAAGGCGTCGAGCAGTTCCTCTTTGAGGGCGCGGTCCAGCGCGTTGGATGCCGCGGGCCGCGCCAGCGTGAGGACGGCCAGGCCATCACTCAGTTCCATGGTGGCGGTGGTCATCGAGTCGTTCCTTTCGTTCCGCCGTTCCAGTCGTAGAACCCGCGTCCGGTCTTGCGCCCCAGCTCACCCCGGGCGACCTTGTCGCGCAGCAGCTGTGGGGGTTCGAAGCGGGGTCCCAGGGTGGCGGCGAGGTGTTCGGCGATCGCGAGCCGGACGTCGAGCCCGACCAGATCGGTCGACCGCAACGGGCCCATCGCATGCCGGTAGCCCAGTTCCATTGCCCTGTCGATGGATTCGGCATCGGCGACGCCGTCCTCGAGCATGCGGACGGCCTCCAGACCGAGGCACACCCCGAGGCGGCTGGTCGCGAAGCCCGGGGCGTCGTTCACCAATACCTCGGCTTTGCCCAGCGCGGCGACCCAGCCGCGCACTCGCTCCGTGACGCCGGGGGCGGTGGCGGGGGCGCGCACCACCTCGACAAGTTTCGACGCGGGAACGGGATTGAAGAAGTGCATGCCCAGGAAGCGGCTCGGGTTCTTCAGCACCGCACCCAGTTCCGTGATGGACAGGGAACTGGTGTTGGAGGCGAGCACCGTGTCCGGCCCGACCGCCCGCTCCGCGGCAGTCAGCACTTCGGCTTTGAGTCGCGGGGTCTCCGGCACCGCTTCGATCACCAGATCCGAATCGGCGGGCAGCTCGGCGATCACCCCAGCCAGGGTGATTCTCCCCATGATCGTGTCGATATCACTGCTGCCCAGCGCATTTCGGTCCGCTGCCGCAGACAGGCCATTGCGAATACGCCGCCGTGCCGCGGCGAGATCGCCTGTTTCGACGACGGTGACATCGCTGCCGAGGGTGGCGAAGGACTGGGCGATGCCCGCACCCATCCGTCCCCCGCCGATCACCCCGACCCGTACGGCTACCGCAGTGTCGGTCATCGTGTCCTCTTCTCCAGGAATGCGGTCATCCGCTCGTGTTTCTCGGCGCTGTCGAACAGCACCGCTTGGGCGATGTCATCGGCGCGGGAGCCGTCGGCGACCAGCTTGGTCAGCCGCAAGGCCAGCGGTGACTGGCGCACGACGCGGTCGAGGAGTTCGTGTGCGGCGGTGACGTGCGCACCCTCCGGGACGACGTCGAGCACCAGCCCGCACCGCAGTGCGCGGTCAGCATCCAGCCGTGCACCACCGAGCAGGACCTGCTTGGCGATCGAGGCGCCGACCAGCTCCGGCAGCCGATAACTGGCGCCCGCCGCGGCCGTGATGCCCAGACCTGGTTCCGGATTCGCGAAAACGGCCGTCGGCGTGGCGATCCGGATGTCGCAGGCATAGGCCAGTTCGGCGCCGCCACCGAAGGCGTAACCGCTCACCGCGGCGATCGTCGGCAGCGGCAACCGAGCCACCCTGTCGAACAGGGTGCGATTGATCCCGGCCAGCGCTTCGTTCAGTCCCCGGTCACGCAATTCGGCGATATCGGCGCCACCTGCGAAATGGTCACCACGACCGGTGAGCACCACTGGTTTCGGCGTACGTTCCAGCCGCTCGCAGACCCGGTGCAGCTCGGAGATCATTTCGGCGTCGATGGCATTGCGCCGTTCCGGCCGATCCAGGACCACCACCATGCGGTCGTCGGACTCGGTGACATCGAGGGTGGAGAACAGGCGGCTCACGGGGCCTCCACCAGCATCGCCACACCCTGTCCGACACCCACGCAGAGGGTCGCGAGTCCACGGCGCGCGCCTTCGCGCTCCATACGCCCCAATAGCGTCAACAGGATTCGCGCACCGGAGGATCCGAGCGGATGTCCCAGCGCGATGGCGCCGCCATCGGCGTTGACGATCTCTTCGTCCAGCTTCAACTGCCGCATCACGCCCAGCGCCTGGGCGGCGAAGGCTTCGTTCAGCTCGACCGCTCCGAGATCACCGATCCCCCACCCGGCGCGGCCGAGGACTTTGCGGGTGGCCGGTACCGGACCCAATCCCATGACATTGGGCGGCACACCGGCATTCGCCGCGGCGACGATCCGGGCACGCACCCTCAGACCGTGCCGGCGTACCGCCTCTGCACTGGCCACGACCAGCGCGGCCGCCCCGTCGGACAATGGCGACGACGACCCCGCGGTGACAATGCCCCCAGGACGGAACACCGGACGCAAGCCCACGAGCTTTTCGAGGGTCGTGTCGCGCCGCGGGACCTCGTCGGTGCTCACCTCACCACCGCGGACCGGGACGGGAACGATCTCCGCCACGAAACGTCCGGCATCGATGGCCGCAGCAGCGCGCCGCTGGCTGCGCAGTGCGAATTCGTCGCTCTCTGTACGGGAAATGCCCTCGGCGACAGCCACCTCTTCGGCGGTCTCCCCCATCGCCAATGTCACCTTGCGTACCTCCGGGCCGCTGCCGAGCACAGCCGCATCCGCTCGCGCGAAACGCTCATTGGTGAAACGCCATCCGAGCGCGGTGTCGGTCAGCTCCCCCGGCTTGGCCCATGCCACACCGGGTTTGGCGACCACCCACGGCGCTCGCGTCATCGATTCGGCGCCGCCCGCCACGACCAGATCGGCGTCGCCGCCGCGAATCATGGCGGCGGCGGTCGCGACGGCTGTCAATCCGCTCGCGCACAACCGGTTGACCGTGAATCCCGTCACCGAATCCGGCAGCCCGGCCAGCAGCGCCGCCATGCGGGCGACATTGCGGTTGTCCTCGCCGGACTGATTGGCCGCGCCCAGGATCACCTCGTCCACTGCGTCATCGGGGATCGCGGCCCGGCGCACCGCTTCCCGGATCACCAGCGCCGCCATGTCATCGGGCCGGACTTCGGCCAGTGCGCCGCCGTAGCGGCCCTGGGGCGTTCGCGCCCCGTCCACCAGAAAGACCTCGCGCATCCTCACACTCCTGTCCTCGCCTCCATAATTACCGAATGTTCGGTCGGTAATCAAGCCTCGGCCGCGGGTCTCCGCGAAATCCACGCCGGGCACTGAGAAGATGGGCGGATGGCTTCTCCGCGCGTCACCCGCAGGTCCGGCCCCGGCCGGCCCGGCTACGACCTCGACTCCCTGCTGTCGGTCGCCGTCAAGGTTTTCAACGAGAAGGGCTACGACGGCACCAGCATGGAGACCCTGGCGCAGCGGCTCGGAATCACGAAATCGTCCATCTACCACCATGTCTCCGGCAAGGAAGAGCTGCTGGAGCTGGCGCTCGGCCGCGCACTCAACGGGCTGTTCGCGGTCACCACCGAACCCGAGGTCACCTCGGGCCCGTACGTCGACCGGCTCGAGCACCTGGTGCGCCGCAGCGTCCACGTGCTCGCCACCGAGCTGCCGTATGTGACATTGCTGCTGCGTGTTCGTGGCAACAGCCCCGTCGAACGCCGCGCCCTCGCCCGCCGCCGCGAATTCGACGATGTGGTCGCGCAACTGGTCGCCGAGGCCGTTTCCGAGGGCGATCTGCGCCCGGACATCGACCCCGCGCTGATCAGCCGCCTGCTTTTCGGCATGGTCAACTCCCTCATCGAGTGGTACAGCCCGCGCGGGGGCACCTCCATCGATCAACTCGCCGACGCCGTGGTCCACATGACGTTCGAGGGCCTGCGCACGCACTGACCGGTCGCGGTTCCTTGACACGGGCAAGGGCCGCGCGCGATCGTAATTACCGACCGAATGGACGGTAGATAGGAGTTGTTGTGAGCAGGTTGTTGCAGAGTTATGTGAGCGGGCGGTGGCACACTCCGCCGGATGCGGGCCAGTCGATCCTCAGCGCCGTGGACGGCACCGAGATCGCGCGGGTCTCCTCGACCGGAGTCGACTTCGCCGCGGCGGTGCACCACGCGCACTCGGTCGGGGGGCCCGCGCTGGCGCGGCTGACCTTCCACGAGCGCGCGGGGCAGCTGAAGGCGCTCGGGCAGTCCATCCTGGCGTGCAAGGACGAGTTCTACGCGGTGTCGCGGGCCACCGGTGCGACCGACCGGGACTCGGCGATCGACATCGATGGCGGCGCGGGCACCCTGCTCAGCTACGCCAGTCGAGCCAAGCGTGAATTGCCCAATGGCACCGTGCATCTCGACGGCGGGGTGGAACGGCTCGGCAAGCGCGGAACCTTCGTCGCCCAGCACGTCTTCACCACCCGCCCGGGCGTGGCGGTGCAGATCAATGCTTTCAATTTCCCGGTGTGGGGTTTCCTCGAGAAGCTGGCTCCGGCGTTCATCGCGGGTGTACCGAGCATCGTGAAGCCCGCGTCGCAGACGGCGTATCTGACCGAGGTCGTTTTCCGCCACATCATCGAATCCGGTCTGCTGCCAGAAGGTTCGGTGCAGCTGGTATGCGGTGGCACCGGCGACCTGTTGGATCAGCTGGGTGGCCAGGACTCGCTGCTGTTCACCGGTTCCGCGCAGACCGCCGCGCTACTGCGCTCGCACCCGGCGCTCGTGCACCACGGCACACGTTTCACGGCGGAGGCCGATTCGCTCAACGCCTCGATCCTCGGCACCGACGTGGAGCCCGGCACTGCGGAATTCGATCTGTATGTGCGCCAATTGGTTACGGAGATGACCGCGAAGGCGGGGCAGAAGTGCACGGCCATCCGGCGTGCGTTCGTTCCGGAGGACATGGTCGACGCGGTGATCGACGCGGCCCGGGAGCGGTTGAGCAAGGTTGTGGTGGGCGCGCCCGGGGACGAAGGCGTCACCATGGGCGCGCTGGCCAGCGTGCAGCAGCGCGATGAAGTGTTGAAGGCCGTCCAGGCCCTCACCGCCAGCAGCGATATCGTGGTCGGCCGAGCTCAGGCGCCGGAGGGACCGGGCGCGTTCCTGTCGCCTATCCTGTTGCGCTGCACGGACAATACGGCCGCCGAACCACACGAGATCGAGCCGTTCGGTCCGGTAGCGACGATCATCGGCTATCGCGATGCCGCCGAGGTGATCGACCTGGCGGCCCGCGGGCAAGGCAGTCTGGTCGCCTCCCTGGTCACCGCCGACGCGGCGCTCGCCCGGGAGATCGTGCTGGGACTGGCTCCATTCCACGGCCGTGTCCTGGTTCTCGACACCGAGGATGCGAAGGAGTCGACCGGCCACGGTTCCCCGCTGCCGGTGCTCGTGCACGGAGGACCCGGCCGGGCCGGGGGCGGCGAAGAGCTGGGCGGTATCCGCGGCGTACTCCATCACATGCAGCGCACGGCCGTTCAGGCGTCGCCGGACAAGCTCTCCGCCATCACCGGACAGTGGGTCAGCGGCGCCGCCCGGCACGCCGGCGCGGTGCATCCGTTCCGGAAGAGCCTGGCGGAGTTGGCCATCGGTGACACCATCGTGGGCGGTCCGCGGCAGGTCACGGGCACGGACATCGCGCACTTCGCGGAGTTCACCGGCGACACGTTCTACGCCCACACCGATCCCGTTGCCGCAGCGGCCAATCCACTCTTCGGCGGGATCGTCGCCCACGGCTATCTGGTCGTGTCCCTGGCGGCCGGGCTGTTCGTGGACCCCGCACCGGGCCCCGTCCTCGCCAATTTCGGGGTCGACAACCTCCGATTCCTCACCCCCGTCAAGGTCGACGACATCCTCACCGTGACCCTCACCGCGAAGGCCATCACGCCCCGAGCCACCGCCGACTACGGTGAAGTCCGCTGGGACACCGTGGTGACGAATCAGAATGCCGAACCAGTCGCGACCTACGACGTACTCACCCTGGTGGCGAAGTCATGATCTACCGCATCGCCATCTGCTACGGCCGCCCGGCGGATCCCGCGGCCTTCGACGCGTACTACGCCGAAACCCATGTCCCGCTGGCTCGGAAGATCCCCGGACTCTCCGCATTCACCTGGGGCCTCTGCTCCGCGCTCGGTAGCGGCGAACCGCCGTACTACATGGTTGCGAGCCTGGACTTCCCGACGGCCGAGGCACTCGATCAGGCATTGGCCTCAACCGAAATGAAGGCGGCCGGCCGCGATGTCCGGAACTTCGCCACCGGCGGTGTCACCATGTTCACCCAATCCGCGCAATCAGGACTGGCTCCCTGATCCGCACCCCACGCGGTGGGCAGGAGCAGAGCATTGTCCTGCACCCAGCCGATGCCCTGCTCGACACACCGATGAAACCGGTGGTGACCCACTGATTTCCAACCGACGCACCGGCGCCCGGTTACTCCAAGTACCGGGCGCCCGTCCGCTACCGCGATTCACTCGCCGGGATCGACCAGGCACAGAATCGTCGGATCGGGTTTCGGGTAGACGACCGCGTTGTGGGCGTCGGTCGCGTCGCCGCACGCGGTGGGGTCGGTGGAGCCCTTGATGATTCGGCCGATCTTGAAATAGGTCAGTTGCGCCTGGTGCCCATTCTGCGCCGCGGCAGTGCCGCAGTCGACCGGCTGCGCCGAGTTGTCGATGCTGTTCTGGGCCACGCATTCACCCTCGCGCACCTGCAATTCCAGGCACAAAGTGGTGTTGCGCATGCCGCCGATAGAGCGCACGGTGTCGTAATCGGTACCGGGACACGAGCCGCCGCCCGGATCCTTCAGCACCACGCCGACGCGGTAGATCGTCGTCGGGTCGTCACAGGACACCGTCGTCACGTCGACCATGGCGGGCCCGCCGCTGACCTTCACACAGTCACCGGCGGACACCTTCCGCAGCGGATCACGGCCACTGTCTCGAACACGGCCATGATCGGTGACGTGCTGCCAGCCGTACACGACGGTAATCGACAGCGCCAAGCCGACCAGACCCCCGACCGCACCCAGCCACCTCCGGTGTCGCCTGGGTGGCTGCGGCGGCCACGGGGGCGGATAGCCGGTGACGGGCTGCTGCGTCGCAGGCCCATAGCCCTGCGGCGCCTGATGATCGGACGAGCTGGTCATGAAAAGCCTTCTTGCTCAATGATTGTGGATTCGGATGAGCGCGAGCGGACTCGGTCACGAAACCTGCGCTCGCACATGAGTTTTACTTACCACTAGGTAAAATTCAAGGTCCTCCAGGGCGGCGAATCCAGCGCGGGAGCTGCCTGAACACTTGCACGAAAACGCGGGTCTCGAACCCGCTCCCCCGGGCTGCGAGGTACCCGTCCGGCCACCCGGCGAGCTGCGAGCCACACTGCCGGACAGCCGACAGTGGCAGCCCGCCCAGTCCGGAGGAAGATTCGGTTACGGAGCGGCGGATTCAAGACGGGCGTCGATGGATTCGATGCTCTCGCCCCGGCCGCGCGGGCGAAAGGTCACACCCACGAGGCCGGACATCGCGGTGACGACCACCATAATGGCCACCAGGACCGTGAAGCCGCGGTGCAGCAGGGTCGGCACGAAGACCAGCATCACGGCGGAGGAGATGCGCGCGAGACCGAAGCTGAGGCCGATCGCTGTGCTGCGCAATCGCGTCGGGAAACTCTCCTGGCACCACAGCTTGTAGTGCACCTCACCGGCCAGGGTGTTGCCGATGCCGTATGCGATGAACGCGGCGACGAGCATGGGTGCGCTGGTGTCGACTACGAGCAGTGCAGCCCAGGATAAGGTTTGCGTGACCGCGCCCGCGACGAAAACCGTTGTCCGAGCTCGGGTGTCCATCAGCGGCATCATCGCCAGCACCGTGACCGCGATGAGCGGGATCACCAGCAGCGAGGCCCCCAGCGCTCGGGACGAGTCGAGATGGCCCACGGTCTCGAGTGCGTAGAGGCCGAAGGACCCGTAGAAATTCGTGCCGAGGGTGACGCTGACATAGAAGACGAGCAAAAAGAAACTGCCGCGCCTCAGATTTGGCGCGAGCAGCTCCCGGGGGGTGCTGTCCGACGGATGCCAACGCAGGGATTCGACCATGCGCCGCCGCAGCAGCCAAGTGATCAGCGCGAGCGCCAGCAGGTGCGCGAAGATCGCGCGCGGCAGCTGATCACCGAGCCGGGAACCGGACAATTCCAGCCCGACTACGACCAAAGGTCCCAGTGCCCAGAGGAATTGAGTGAAAGTCACCAGCCGCCCCCGCTCCGACGCCGGAGCATTTTCACCGACCAGCGCCAGCGCCGCCGGCACGTCGGCGCCGATGGCCAGGCCCACGATCACCACGCCGACGAACAACATGACCGGGTGGACAGCCAGCACCAGCCACAGCAGCCCGGCGATATACGCCAACAGGTCCACGGCGTAGACCCGTTTGCGGCCGTAGCGGTCGCCGATCCGCCCGCCGGCGATGGATCCGAGACCGATACAGACGGTCAGCACGGCGGAAAGAAAGCCCAACCGCCACTCCGACATTCGAAAGCTCGACTGCCAATGCGAAAGCGCCGCGGACACGGCGATGATGGTGCCGGCGTCCAGATAGGACGCCATGCCCGCCAAGGTCGCCAGCGACCAGGGCCGCGCCACGACGGCGTGACCGGTGGTCGCGGTCATCGGCGAGCGAGCCAGGTAGCGGACTGCCGATCCAGGACGGCTGCCAGATCACCCAGCGCGACACTGTAATCGGCCACGTGCAGGCCGAGTTGCGTGTCGCCGGAAGTACCCAGAACGGCATCGAGATCGCCGCCGATCTCCAGCCACGCGGCTGAACCGTCGCGGCCTGGACCGTAGCGGCAGGTGGACGTCAGCAGGCCGGGATAGCGGGTGAAACCCGTTGCGGTGCTCGGCAACCGGTAGTCGCGGAGCACCGCCGTCAGGTGCCCGGCGGGCGCGATATCGGTGCCCTGCAGCAGATTCCGGGTCGGCATGACCGTATCGAGTGGGGTGCGCGCGGCCGGATCGGCGGCGTGGCGCAGCGCGGCCGGATCGACGCAGGCGATGCGATGGGCGGGGGCCGCGCTCCAGGCCAGGCTCTTCGACCCCGGCTCATGCCCCGCAGCGTAAGCGGAATAGGCGATGACGCATCCGGCCGGAACGGGTGCGCTCGCGCCGCACAGCGGCAGGTGCTGGAAGGTGGAGTCCGGGTCCGCGCCGCCGCCCGTCGGACGATCGTCGGGCACCTGCACCTTTCCGCCCAGTAGCACCGCGCTGACCAGTTGTGCAGTGGTGTCGGGCCGCCCGTCGATCCGCTCGCGAATCAACTGTTCCAGCGCCACGCTGCCTTGCGAATGGCCGAGCATGATCACCCCGCGCCGGTCGCCGCCCGGCCCGACATTGTCGTGGGCCCAGTAGTCGTCCCACGCCGCGAGCACGTCGGCGAATCCTGGTCCGGCGTAGCCGTCGGAGCCGGTGACCTCATGCTGAGCCAGCTGCGGCAGGGTGTCCTGGCGGTACAGCGGGGCGAACATGCGGCAGTGACCGAGCAGCGGCCCCACCTGTGCGAGCAACACCGCGAGCTCCTCGGCCCGAGGCTGCGGCCGGTCTCCGGTCACGGGGTTGGGCACCAGGTCCACCGTGGGATAGACGTAGAAGCAGTCCACGCCCGGAAGTGCTGAGGCGGTGGCGGTTTCGTCACCGAGGTCACTGTGACCGACAGTGGTGACGGATAGTGCGGCTCGGCTACCATCCGGATAGCGTGCCAGCCGGGGCTGGGCCCCGGGCCTGCCGTCGGCATCCTGATCGCAGGGATCGACTGCCATGCCGGGTTTGCACAACCAAACCGTCCCGATCGTGGTGTCGGGTGGGGCGGCCACGGCCATCCCCGATACCGAGCCGACCGCAACCGCGGCCGCCGTGATCATGCGGATCACGTGCTTCATCGAATACTCCAGAAGATTTCAGAAGTGTGCGGTGAACTTTCCGGCAGCGTGCGGGGTCGCCGTACCCGACGTGTCGACGATCTCCACCGGAACCGGCGAGTCGACCACGACGCGGTTGCCGTCGATCTCCACCGACACGACGCCGTACGGCGTGGGCGCGGCGCCCGCTGCCGCGGTCAGCACGCCGGGGCGCGGCGCGATGCGGACCCGCGTGAATCCGGGTTCGGCCGGGGTGATGCCGAGGGTGTAGCAGACCAGATCCCGGGTGGGCGTGGCCGACCAGCCGTGACAGTAGGATCCGCCTTCCCAGCACTCCCGGAACGCGGTCGGGGCATCGGCGCGCAGGCGATCCCAGTCCAGGCACAGTTCCGCGATCCGTTCGGCCGCACCCAATCGTGCGATGGCGTCGTGCACGACATAGCGGAAGAACGGCTGCGCCCCGACCACCGAACGCTCGGTGTCCCAATCGGGTTCGGGTCGCACGGACACCGGCTGACCGGCGCTCGGTCCCAACGCGTCGCCACCGTGATCGGCCAGTGGGCTGGCGGTGAACATGGCCGATCGATCCAGCAGCAGCCGCAAGATCTCCGGCTTGCGTTCGGGCGGGACGAGATCCGCGCAGACCGCCGCGGCCGCGACATGCTCGCTCACCGATGTGCCACGGCGGCCATCAGCCAGATTGTCGCGATAGGCGAATCGCCCCGGGTCCCAGAAGGACTCGAACCCGCCGAGCAAGCGATCGTAGAAGGCGGCCGCCCAGGTGGCCCGGCCATGATCACCGACCCAGCGCGCCATCTCGGCGAAATCCCGTAATCCGCGTGCCAGCAGGGCATTCAGTGCCGCGCTCGCGCCAGATACCTGCACCGGCGACCAGTCGATGAGGACCCACCCGGGCACCTTCTCCACGAGACCGGCAGGACCGCGATAGGGCTCGAAATAGCGCAGGATTCCTTCGGCGGTGGGCAACAGACCGCCGACCAGTTCTCGATCGCCGGTGTAGCGAAACAGGTTGTGCACGGAGCGAATCCAGTGCAGCGACCAGTCCGGAATCGTCGGAACCTGCGTGGTCGCGAAATCACCGGCTACCACCATGGGCAGCAAACCGTCTGCGCGCGGCTGCGCCGCCAGCTGCGGGTTCCATCGAGCCAGCCGCCAATCCTGGTTTGCGATCAGATCGACGGACTGATGCACCACGGCGTCCCCGGTCCAGGACCGCTGTTCCCTTGTCGGGCAGTCGATGTAGGCATCGTGGGAGGTCAGGTCCACGGTGCGCAGACCCGTGCGGTAGACGGCGTCGAGACGTGGGTCGCTGGAGTCGAACGGGGCGACCGGGTCCCGAGGGCGCAGTAGTTCACGAATCCGGAGCGAGACCGGCGTCGTCGCGTCCTCCAGCGCGAGCACGAGGTAGCGTCCGCCGACCGAGTCAGCCGAAAGATAGGTGTCAGCCGAGCCGCGGGCCACGTACCGGAATACCGGCGCACTGTCGAGCGCCGCCACTGTGGGCACCTCGACCAGAGCGCCGTCGATGACCTGCCCGCGGGCCGCCTCGAAATGCAGTTCCAGCCTGCCGCTGACGATCATCGCGAAATCGGCGATCAGCAGCGCGCGATCGCCGCCCGCCCCGCCCAGGGCGGCGGCCAGGGCGGCGCGTGGATCATCGCCGGAAGGCGGGGCCGCCCTTTTGTCCATGACTGTCGCGGTGTGGATTTCACCGGTCAGGGCCGGAATGGGCCTGGGCCGCAGGACGCCCCACGGTTCAGTGGGCGGCCGCGTCCCACCGCGCGGGCCGACCACCGAGGACTCGGCCAGCACACGCGCAGACGACCAGGACGAGTCATCGAAATCCGTTGCTGTCCAACGCGGTTCCAGTAGACGGGCATCAAGGTTCTCGGGCAGCTGGGTCAGCAGCATGCCCGGCGGGTGACCGGGACGCCAGGCGTCGCCGGTCGCGAACCGCCACGAGGGGTCGGTCCCGATGATCTCCTCGCCGAGTTGGACCTCCGCCACCAGGCCGCCGCCACCGATGGTGAAGCTCGGCGGCGACGGCTCCCACCACGGCACCGGATGACCGTAGAAACGGGCGAGTACCGCGACCGTGTTGCCACCCTCGCGCAGTGTGTGCCGAATGTCGTATTCGTCGAAGCACAACTGGCGCGGCCCGTGCCGCACCGGCCCCGCACCGAGGTCGATTCCGTTGACGTACAACCGATACCGGGAATCGGCGGTGATTCGCACCGTGGCCCGGGCGGGCACGCTCGCCAGCTCGAAGCCCCGCCGGAACAGCACCCGCTGGTCGAAGCGACTCGGGTCCAGGGATCCGTACGGCTGCGCCTGACTGGGTCCGCCCAGCGCCGGGCGATCGGACCAGATCCACTGTCCGATCCAACTATCTCGCGTGGTCGCCACACCCAGAGTTTTACTTACCACTCGGTAAAACTCAAGAGGGTGTTGTAAGAAGAACCCATGAAACCGCAGCCGACAGCGCCACGCCGACGAGGCCGCAAGGAGCGCGCCGACGGCCGCTCCCGCCGCGAAGAGCTGATCCAAGCCGCGGCCACCCTTTTCGCCGAGCGCGGCTACCGCGACACCAGCATCGCCGACGTGGCCACCCGAGTCGGCGTCACGCAGCAGGCCCTGCTCTATTACTTCGGCAGCAAGGTCGGCCTGCTGCACGCGGTGATCGACGCCCGCGACGACGAAAGCCTCCGATTCGCCGAGGAACTCGCCGCCCTGGGCGGCGTCCGCGCCTTGGACAAACTGCCCGACTTCGCCCGCCGCAATATCGCCGACCCCAACCTGGCGCGCCTGTTCGCGGTCCTACTCGCCGAGAACCTGAACCCCGGCGACCTGGCCCACGACCACTTCGTCCAGCGCTACCGCAACCTGCGCGCCGTCGTCGCCGCACTTGTCGAACAGGGCCAGCACACCGGCGACTTCTCCCCCACCATCGACCCCACGCTCAAAGCGATCGAAATAGTCGCCTTCATCGAGGGCGTCAATACCCAATGGCTACTCGACCCCGACTCGATCGACCTGCAAGCCGTCACCGACTCCTTCACCCGCGACCTGATCCGCACCCTCACAGTCAATTAGCCGGTAGCGCAACCTCATTCGAGGCCCTGAAACCACGGCGAGGCGATCAGCCCGGGCTGGTCGCTTAGTCCAGTATCCGGCCGAGATGCCACAACAGCCGGTGATGGGCGGGGCCATCGGATGGCGCAGACAACTCCGGGCCGAATCCGCCGGTCTCCGACAACGATTCGGATCGATCGTTGCAGGATGTTCAGCAGTTCACCGCAGAGCTTCTCTCGAAGCAGCCCTCCTGACCCGTGGCGACGGTAACTACCCAACACTGAGATCGGATCTACCGCTGCCACCACACTTCTGGTGGCCGTTGTTCGGTGGGGATACGCTGTCCGTTACCAAAGAGTTAACTCATGTTGCTAGGTGCCGGGTACACCCGGCGGATATGGGCAGCCGATGTATGAGCGGGATCCGTTCCGCACAGCCCGTGAAGTGTCAGTGCCGGTCGCAGAGGAATTGGCCGCGGCCGGGTTCGAGGATGCCGAGGAGATCGGGCGGGGCGGTTTTGGGGTGGTCTACCGCTGTACCCAGACCGAGCTGGACCGGACTGTGGCAGTGAAGGTGCTGACCGCCGAGCTGGACACCACCAGTCGGGTGCGTTTCTTCCGGGAGCAGCGGGCTATGGGTCGGCTGACTGGTCATCCGAATATCGTCACGATATTGCAGGCGGGCACCACCGCGAGTGGACGGCCGTATCTGGTGATGCCGTATCACCCGTTGGGCTCCCTGGATACCCGGATCCGTGGGCAGGGTCGACTCCCGGTGGAGACCGTGTTGTGGATCGGGGTGAAGATCGCGGGGGCGCTGGAGACCGTGCACCGCCTGGGCATCCTGCATCGAGACGTGAAACCGGGCAACATCCTTCTCACCGATTACGGCGAGCCCGCGCTGACAGACTTCGGAATCGCGCGCATCACCGGCGGATTCCAGACCACCTCGGGTACCCTGACTGGATCCCCAGCGTTCACCGCCCCGGAGGTGTTGGAAGGCGAGGCTCCCACGCCGGCTGCGGACGTGTATGGGTTGGGCGCCACTTTGTTCTGTGCGTTGACCGGGCATGCGGCGTTCGAACGGCGTAGCGGAGAGAACGTGGTGGCTCAGTTCCTGCGGATCACCACCCAGCCGGTGCCGGACCTGCACGAGCACGGCATCGCTGCCGACATTTCCACGATCGTTTCGACGGCGATGAACCGTGACCCGCACCAGCGGCCCTCGTCGACCGCGCTGGGGGAAGCACTCCGGCAAGCACAGCGCAACCATGGATTCACCGTCGATGAGATGGCATTACACGACGGACCCGACCGCGAGCTCCGGGACCGTAAACCCGCCACCCCGGGGTGGCGTCCGCAGACGGCGGAGGTGGGTCGTCGCACCGCGGGCCTGCTGCCCTTGGAGTTGACCAGTTTCGTCAACCGCCGCGCCGAGTTGGCGGAGCTGAAGAATCTGCTGTCCTCGGCCCGGCTGGTGACGTTGACCGGGATCGGCGGGATCGGCAAAACCCGGCTGGCGCTGCGAGCCGCGTCGACCGCGCGTCGGGAGTTTCCCGATGGGATATGGCTGGTCGAACTGGCCGACATCTCCGACCCATCACTGCTCGTCGGCGTGATTGCAGCCACCCTCGGACTGCGCGATGATTCAGCACGACCGCTACCGCAGGTTGTGGTCGACTTCCTGTCCGCACGCAACTCGCTGCTGGTCCTGGACAACTGCGAACAACTGGTCGCGGCCGTGGCCGAGTCGGTCGAAACCTGGCTTCAGGCCTGTCCACATCTGCGAATCCTGACCACAAGCCGCGAACCGCTCGATATAGCCGGAGAGTCGGTACTGCGGGTGCCACCGCTGACCGTGCCGAACCCGAAACAGGAAACGCCGCTGCGCGGACTACCCCGCTACGATGCGGTCACCTTGCTCGCCGACCGCGCGACCGCAGTCGTGCCAAGTTTCGAACTCACCGACGACAACAAGGACACCATCGCCCGCATCTGCGCCCGGCTGGATGGACTACCACTGGCGATCGAGCTCGCCGCAGCCCGGATGCGGGCAATGTCCCCTGAACAGATCCTGCAACGCCTAGATGACCGCTTTGCCCTACTGACGCGCGGCAGTCGCACCGCACCCACACGCCAACAGACCCTGCGATGGTCCATCGACTGGAGCTACCAGCTGTGCACCTCGGCCGAACAACGGTTGTGGGCGCGGCTATCAGTGTTCACTGGAGGCTTCGAACTCGATGCCGCCGAACAAATCTGCGGCACCGACCTGGCACCGGACAGCCCTCTCGATGTGCTGTCCGCACTCGTGGACAAGTCGATCCTGATCCGAGACGAATCCCACGGCGTGGTGCGATTCCGAATGCTCGAGACGGTCCAGGATTTCGGTCGGCAAAAACTACGTGAGTCCGGTGAGGATCAGCTGGTACGAAGCAAGCACCGCGACTGGTATCAACGGCTGGCGCTGGAGGCGGAGGCGGGGTGGATCAGCGACCGGCAGCCGTACTGGTTCGCCAGGCTCGACCGCGAACTACCGAATCTACGCGACGCGCTCGAACACTGCCTGGCGGAAAACTCCGAGGAAGCAGCGGAAGCCGGGCTACAGACCGCCGCCGCACTATATATGTTCTGGATTTTCCCAGGTCTATACGGCGAAGCTCGGCGCTGGATCGACCGGGTCCTGAACCACCCTGCCCGGCAAGCCATACCCGACCGTGTCAGAGCGCTCTATGCAGGCTGCTGCCTGGCGGCGATGCAGGGCGATTTGCCAGCAGCGACGACCCTGGTGGAACAGGGACTCGCGCTTGCCGAACAGGACGCCACCCCGATGACCCAAGCGCTGATCGCCCACGCCGACGGCGCCGTGGCGCTCTACCGCGGTGAGATTGCCCGCGCAACCTCATCCCTCGAACGCGCTGTCGAACTGCTCAACCCGAATCCGCGAGGATATCTCTATCTTGCTGCTCTGACCCTGCTCGGTTGGGCACACGAACTCGCCGGCGACACACAACGGGCGATCGAGTATCACCGACAAGTGCTTTCCATCACCCAAACGTGCGGCGAACTACTCTTCCAGTCGACGGCCTTGTGGGGCATCGGCGTTGCCGCCTGGCAGCAAGGTGAACGGTCTCGGGCAACTGAGCTGCTCGCGAATGCACTGCGCGTCAACCAGCGAATGCACAGCCCAGTTGTCGCCGCAGCGAGTCTCGAGTCGCTGGCGTGGACGGCCTGCGCCGACGGCGACGTCGAGCGTGCGGCAGTGCTCACGGGAGCCGCGCACGA
The DNA here is from genome assembly GCF_040680715.1 of Nocardia sp. NPDC051981. Classification (NCBI taxonomy): domain Bacteria; kingdom Bacillati; phylum Actinomycetota; class Actinomycetes; order Mycobacteriales; family Nocardiaceae; genus Nocardia; species Nocardia sp. NPDC051981. Next base: position 61,389 of record NZ_JBFAXK010000025.1, read on the forward strand.
AGTAGACCGGTCGGCGGGGATCATTTCGAGCATCGTCCCAACAATGCGGCAGCATCACGACGAATGTATCCGGCTGATGCAATCCGCCCTCGGGGCACGCAGATTCGAATCGGCCTTCCAGCACGGCCAAGCGATGGACATGGATGCAGCCGTGGCCTACGCCCTCGGCGAGCAGCCCACCGACACGAAACTCACGTCGGGTCCCTTTGCCGAGCTGACCAAGCGTGAGCGGCAGGTCGCAGACCTCGTCGCCCAAGGCTTCACCAACAAGCAGATCGCCGCCAAACTGGTGATCTCCCAACGCACCGCACAGGGGCACGTGGAACACATCCTGACCAAACTCGGATTCACCTCCCGCGCGCAGATCGCAGCCTGGATCGCCACAGACGCCGAACAACAGAATCATCGACCTCCTGTCAACGACTGAACCGCCTCGGCGGACGGGAGACTTGGCGGCGCAGAGTCGGGCAATCGGGTATCGATCCAGCTCCCCCAACGGATCTCGATCGGATCCGGGCCGCGGTCACCCCGCTGCTCGAACACACCGGTCCCAGCGCCTTCGAAGGTGAACGCACCCAACGCGTCTACGGCGTGCCGCCCAAGGTCGCGGCCCGGCCCCGGGGCCTACTCTCACTTGGTGGTGGGCGCCAGCGGCTGGCTGATCGTGGTGAAGTACTGGACGGCTGCCATGATCGTCATCGGGGCGGTGACCAACAGCTGGCCCGCGATCGTGCCGAGCGCACCGAGGGCCACGATTCCGCCCAAGCAGCCGATCGCTGCGGCCGGGAGGAAACCGCCGAACAGCCCGACAATGGCGGCCGAAGCGACTGTCGCGCCGGCGATGCCGCCGACGAGGCAACCCACGGCCGCTCCGCCGAGGCCACCGACCAGCGTGCCGACGGTCGCACCCATGGTGATGGTGCTGGCCATCCGGCTCCAGGCGGCCTGTTCGCGGTCGTAGGAGTTCTTCCAGGGCGCCTGGTCCTCGAACGGCAGGGCTACGGGACTGTAGGTGGCGTGTTGCGGATCGAACAGCGGGGTGAGTGTCGCGGTGTGATTCGCTATCCGAGCATCGATGGGGAAGACGAAATCGTCTATGCGGAATGACAATTCGGTTCCGGCCAGCACGGTGCCGTCACCCGATCGTATTGTGAATTCGCCGTTCTCGACGACCATCGATCCCGCGTCGATGTTGATGATGGTGGAGTGTTCGGTGGTGGTTGCGGTGTAGTCGACGGTGGCCGGGTTGGGCGGCGGGGTGGCGGTCGCCTGCCCCGCATCGAGTCCCACGGCCGCGACGAGCAGCATTGATGCCGCTGCAGTCTTCCTCATCGGACGTTTCCTTTTCTTCTTCTCGAACCGGATCGGTCGAGTTCTGGGCACGCCGCATCACGCCACGACCCGGTCGGGTGCGGCGGGGCGGCCGGTCGAATTCGGGGGTGGCGCTCAGCCGAAATGTTCGGCGAGGGTGGAGATCACGGCAGCGCAGGCCGTGTCGTCGCCGTTGATGCTCGCCCGCAGGGTCTCCCACAAGGCGGCGGTCGCCATGCCCAGTCGCGGCATGACGCAATCGTCGAACTTTGTGCGCAGTTCGCGCTGTGACAGCGGGTTACCGGGGCTGCCGCGCCCGGTGTCGATGTCGACGCGGTATTGCCCGCCGTCGCTGTCGATACCGACTGCGAAGGCCACGACGCGATCGGGGAATGCGGCGGTGGCCTCGGGGTCGGCTTCGAACCGCACTCGCCGGGCGGCAGCGAGAATCCTTTCGTCCATGGCGTTCTCACGGTCGAAGTCCGCGAGTCCGACACCGAGTCCCGATCCGCCGAGCAAGGCCATTGCGACGACCACCGGACCGGAGAAGCGCGCGGCGTAGGCCGTGGGGGGCGCGTATTTCATGGCCTCGGGGAAGGCGACGGTCCGCAGCACCGGTTCCGCCACCCCGATTCGCAGCGCCGCCCCGGGTTCGAGGCGGAATCCCTGAGCCCGCAGTTGTAGTGCGGCGTCGATCGAGGAATGGGTGAACCCGTTGGTAGGGTACGGTTTCGTCGTTACCGACTCGATTCGCCACGCGCCGGCGGTCTCCGATGGCCACCGGACCTCGGCCGGATCGATGCCGAGGAATGCCTGCAGGAATCCGAATCGTCCTTCCAGCGCGGTCGGCGGCGCAGTGGCGCCCGCGGCGGCCAGCTCGGCTGCTAGAACGCCTGCGGTGGAGGCGAATCCGGCGTGCATCGGCTTGGTCTGGCCGCCGGTGCGGTTGCCTTCGAGGATCCCGCCGGACAGCGAGGCGGCGGTCCCGATCGCGTGGGCGAGTTGCTCGGGGGCCAGGCCGCGCAGTAGGCCCGCGGTCACGGCTGCGCCGATTGGCGTGCACACCGCCGTGGGATGGAATCCGCGCTCGAAGAGGATGGAATTGCCATCGGTGACAGCGGTTTCGCCGAGCCAGAGGCTGATCTCCTCCCCTATCGCGATCGCCCGCAGCAGATCGTGGGCACCGCTGCCCGGTCCTTCGTGCGCGATGGCGATGGCCGTCGGCACGATCACACAGCCGGGGTGCACCAGCGACGGCGTCTGGGCGTTGTCGTAGTCGAGCGCGTGTGCGGCCGTGCCCAGGACCAGGGCGAACCGGCCGGTGTCACCGCGAGTGCGGGTGGCGCGTCGGATGGAATCGACGGGGGCCTCGCCGATTCCGGCGATCGCGACGGCAACCGTGTCGATCAAGTGCTCACCGGCCGCCGCGAGGGCCGCCTCGGGCACTTCGGATTTCGAGTAGGCCGTGTGCGCCCAATCAGCCACCGTCCGGGACAGTTCACGAAGCATCGCCGACCTCCCCCGGGATCAGCGCGAGCGGCCGGATCGGGGATCCGGTAGCACCGGTAATCCTCAGCGGCACAGCCAGATACAGCACTTCCTGTACGCCGGTGGCTGCGAGTTCCTCGAAGGTCAGCACCTCCATGATGTGCACGCCGCGCTCTACCAGCAGTACGCCATGTGCGGGCAGCGCCGCGTGACCGATGCCGGGCAGGATCTGATCGGTGGCGATGGTGTCGCTGCAGACGGCCCGGATCCCGGTGTCGGCAAGGTATTCCGCGGCCTCGGCCGTGATACCGGGGACGCCGGTCTCGTGACCGACGTACGCGGCGGGGTCGTGATAGAGCTGCGGCCAGCCGGTGCGGATGAGCGCGACGTCGCCGGCGCCCGGAACAGTGTCACCGAACGCCGCGCGCAAATGCTCGGCGGTGATACCGAATCCGGGTTCGAGCCGCGGCACGGCGAGCAGTTTCGGGATATCGGCGAGCACACCGCGGCACAGGAACGGCGCTACCGTGTCCACGCCGTGCACGGTGAACGAACCGCCGACGCTTGCCGCGTGAGCGTCCACGTCGCCGTACATGCGGCCGTCGATGGCGGCGTGGCACAGCGCGTCCAGGTGGGTGCCGACGTGGCCGCCGGTGACGATGAGTTCGTTCGCGCCCGATCCGCCTTGGGCGTTCACCCGGTCGCCGTGCCTGCGCAGCAGGGCCATCCGGAAGCCCGGGTGACTGGGTGAGCAGGGCATGCCGTTCTCGAGCGGCTGTCCCAGTTCGATGGTGCGCAGACCCGCGAGGGCATCGGTGACGGTCCGCAGTTCGGCGACGGAATCGGTTGTGTGGTTGGTCATTTCAGGTCCTCGGAGAAGCGGCCGTCGTAGGCCTTGGTGGCGTCGATGCCGGATTTGTTCAGAACGGTGCTCACGAACTGGGCCGCCTTGGCGGCTTCGCCGGGGTTGATGGCCGCCGTGGCGGGCGTGGCCTTGACGATCGGGTCCCAGCTCTGCGCGAACTGTGAGTCGGTCATCTCGGGAAAGCGGGATCGCAGCAGGGCGGCGGCCTGGTCCGGCTGGCCGTGGATGAAGGCGTCGGCCTTGTTCAGCGCGACAGCGAAGCAGCGCATCACCGGTTCCTTCCGGTTCATGGTGGCGTTGCTGGTGGCCGCGACGCCATAGAGCAGATTGTCCAGGTCGGGCGCGATGCCGGAGGCCAGGCGCAGCATGACGCGCCCGTCCCCGCGCTCGGCGGCCACCAGGGAGGCCGGCGGCCCGATGATGTAGGCGTCGACCGAGCCGTTGGCGAAGGCGGCGACGGTCTCGGCCGCACCGCCCGCGGCGACAATGGTCACATCGGAGTCGGGATTCATCCCCGCACGCCGCAGCAGATACCGCAGCGTTTGGTCGGCCCCCGAGCCGACCGAAGTGACGGCCACCCGGTGTCCGCGCAGCGCGCGCACGGCGGTGTCGAGATCCGCGCCGGCGGGCGGCGCGAAGCGGTTCTTCACGCCGACGTCGGCGGTGTTGCGATCGGCGGTGGCGGCGAAGGCCACCAGCGGCGCGCCGCGCTCGGCCGCGCTGAGGATCGCGGCGAAGGTCGTCAGTGCGACGTCCACACTGCCGCCCGCCAGGGCCTGGATCGCCTCCGAACCCCCACCCATCTCCAGTGTTTCGACCTTCAGCCCGCCCTCGCCGAAGTAACCCTTGTCCTGTGCGACATACAGTGCCGCGTATTGCAGATTGCCGACCGTGGACTGGCCGATCTTCACCGTCTGCCCCGAACAGTCGGTGACTCTGGTCCCGCCCCCAGCGCAGCCGGCGACGGCGGACCCGATGAGGGCGAGCGCGGCGACGACTGCCGCGAGTCTGGTTCTGGTTGACATGGCGATCTCTCTCATTTCCACCGGGAGCTCAGGCTCTCGGCGCGGGTCACCGCGATATTGAGCAGCAGTGCGACCACCACGAGCACGGCGATGGCGGCGAACGTGCCGGCGGTGTCGAAGGTGTTGGCGGAAGTCTTGAGCAGGTGGCCCAATCCCTCGTTGGACGCCGTGATCTCGGAGACCACCGCACCAAGCAGCGAATACGGCACGGCCAGCCGCATTCCGGTCAGGATCCACGACATCGTGTGCGGCAGAATCACTTTCGTCAACCGTTGCCGGCCGTTGGCGCCGAGCACCGTGACGACTCCGAGCAGTTCGGAATCCGCATCCCGGGCACCGGCGAAGGTGTTGTAGAAGACGAGGAAGAAGCACACCAGCGCGGTCATCACGACCTTGGCCTGCAGGCCGATGCCGAACCACAGGATGAACAGCGGCGCCAGCGCGAGTTTGGGCAGGCTGTTGAGGGCGACAATGAACGGATTGAGCACATCGCCGAGGAATCGGATGCGGCCCAACAGGAATCCAGTAGCGATTCCGGCGATCGATCCGAGCGCCAGGCCGATGGCCATGGCCAGCAGGGTCGCTCGCGCATTCGAGGCCAGGGTGCCATCGCGGGTCCACTCGAGCAGCCGCTCCCCGATCGCTCGTGGCGAGGACACCCAGAACGGATCGATGACCGGTCCCGACAGTCCCTGCCACGCGCCCAGCAGCGCGAGGACGATCAGGATCCGGACCACGAAGACCACCAGCCGGTGCGTGCGCTGTTTCCGGCGATAACGAGTGTCGAAGTCCGCATCGGTCGCGGGAGCCCGCCCGCCCATCGCGGAAGCGGGGACAGCTGCGGCGGTGCTCATGCCGACACTCCCGACTCGACCTCGGGGCTCAATGCCGCCCAGAGGGTTTCGTGCAGGCGCGCATACTCCGGTGCGAAGCGTGCGGAGAACGCGTCGCGGGGCTGGGGCAGCTCGACGGGTTCGTCCAGCAGGACGCGACTGGGCCGGGCGCTCATCACCAGCACCCGGTCACCCAGCGCGATCGCCTCCCCCAGGTCATGGGTGATGAACAGCACGGTGGCATCGGTGCGCGAACGCAGATCGAGCAGTTCGCCCTGCAGCACCGTGCGCAACTGGCTGTCGAGGGCTCCGAAGGGTTCGTCGGCGAGAATGACTTCCGGCTCGTACACCAGCGTGCGGGCGAGGGTGACGCGTTTACGCATACCGCCGGACAGCTGGCGCGGATACGCGTCACCGAACCCGGCCAGCCCGACCAGGTCGAGCACCTCGTCGGTGCGACGGTCGGTCTCGGCCTTGCCCAGGCCGCGCACTTCCAGGGGCAACCGCACATTCGCGCGCACCGTTCGCCACGGCAGCAAATTGTCCTTCTGGGTGACATAGCCGACGCGAGTATTGGCTCCTGTCACGGTTCTTCCGTCGTAACGAACCTCACCGCGGGTCGGCTCCAATAGACCGGCCACCATATTGAGCAGCGTGGACTTGCCGCATCCGCTGGGGCCGACGACACAGCAGAACTGGCCACGCGGAATCGACAGCGACAGCCCGTCGATCGCGCGGAAGGAGCGCGTGGTGTCGCGGAATGTCATTGCAACGTCGGAGAATTCGATCAGGGCGGGAGACCGATCCGACGTGGGGTGATCACTCATGGTCACGTCCTCGTGCACTGGAGGGTTGATATCTTTCGGCCCATTCGAGCGTCAGCCGGGCCGCGGCCACGACCGGTTGATCGACGAATGTGCCGTCGTCCAAGGCGAATCCGCCCGCATGGGCGTCCGCCTCGATGACAATGTGCCGGGCCTGCTCGACCTCGGCAGCCGTCGGCTCGAACGCCTCCGCGATAACCGGTAACTGAGCGGGGTGGATCGCGGCGCGGCCGCGCATACCCAGTCGACGTCCCCGCTCACACGACTCTCGCAGCCCCGCAGCGTCTTTGATGTTTCCGAACACGGCCATCGCCGGCGGTGGCAGCTGAGCCGCGGCCGCGGCCACCACAATTCGGCTGCGCGTCCATTCCAGCGCCTGCTCGTCGAGAGCACGCAGCTCGGCCCGCAAATCGCCCTCCCCCAGCGAAATCGCGGCGACGCCCGGGATGGCGGCGACGCGATAGGCGTTCTCGACACCGGCCGCCGTCTCGATCAGGCAGTGGAAACCGGCTCCCGCCCCACCCGCGCCGACGACGCGGAGGGCCGATTCGATATCGGCCGGTGCTTCCACCCTCGGGAGACGAATGCCGGCGAGCGCGGGCAGCCCGGCGACGGCGTCGAGATCACGCCGCCCGGTCTCGGTGTGAACATTGTTGACCCGCACGTGGATCCGCGGCGCCCCCGTTGCGGGCTCAGCCGCCGCCAGGAACTCGGCCACCGTGGCACGAGCCTGCTGTTTGCGCGACATTGCGACGGCGTCCTGCAGGTCGAGCACCACGACCTCCGCGCCGGAGACCATGGCCTTGCTCATCCGGTCGGGCCGATCGCCAGGGACATAGAGCCAGGTACCCGGGTATCTCATGCGACGACTCCGGCTTGCCGCCAGGCCTCGATCTGCTCGGCAGCGAAGCCGAGGGCTCCGAGCACGTCGTCGGTATCCTGGCCCGGTGCCCGCCCGGGCCAGCGGATTGCGCCCGGGGTCTGCGACAGCCGGAACAGCACATTCTGCATGGCCACCGTCCCCAGTTCCGGATCCGGCAGTCGCACAATGGTTTCCAGTGCCTTGTACTGGGGGTCGCCGAAGATGTCGGCGATGTCGTACACCGGGGAGATCGCCGCCTGCGCCTCGGTGAACGCCTGGACGACCTCTGCGGCATCACGGTCGGCGATCCAGCTCGCCACCGCACCATCGACCTCGTCGACGTGCTGGACGCGGCCGTAGCCGCTCGCGAACCACGGCTGTGCCACCAGATCCGGGCGACCGACGAGGGTCATCACGCGCTCGGCGATGGACTGGGCGCTGGTCGAAACCGCCAGCCAGCGGCCATCGCGGGTGCGGTAGATATTGCGCGGCGCATTGTTGTCCGACCGGTTTCCGGTGCGGCGCGGCACCACGCCGAGGGCGTCGTAGGTGGTGATCTGCGCGCCGAGCATCATCAGGATCGGTTCGATAATGGCCAGGTCCACCACCTGGCCGCGGCCGGTGCGCTCACGCTCGCGCAGCGCCACCATGATCGCGAAAGCCGTTGCCAGCCCGGCGATTCCATCCGCGAGAGCCAGCGGGGGCAGGGTCGGCGGTCCGTCGGGCTCGCCGGTCATGGCGGCGAATCCGCTCATCGCCTCGGCGAGCGTGCCGAAGCCGGGCTCGTGCGAGCGCGGCCCGAACTGCCCGAAAGCGGTGACGCGGGCGATCACCAGCCGCGGGTTCAGCTCGTGCAGCACCTCCGGCCCGAGATTCCAGCGCTCCAGGGTGCCAGGACGGAAATTCTCGATCAGCACATCGGCGTCGGCGAGCAGTGCCCGCGCGATGGCCTGCCCCTGCTCCGCCGACAGGTCGACGCCGATCGGGCGTTTGTTGCGGCCGAGCTGTTTCCAGACGAGCCCGACTCCGTCCTTTCTCGCTCCGTGACCGCGGCTGGGATCGCCGCGCCGCGGGTGTTCGATCTTGACGACGTCGGCGCCGAAGTCCGCCAGCATCGTCGCCGCCAGGGGCCCGGCGAACAGGGTCGCCGCATCCACCACTTTCAGTGACTCAGGACACATCATGGCATTAACTTATAAGTTATAAAATGAAGCGTCAAGGGGTCTGTGGAGGCACTACGATCAGGACAGACGGCGACACGAGAAACAGGAGGCCCGACTCGATGGCACGGCGCAGCGCATCGGCCGCAACCGGAACGGGACAGCCCGACACCGGTACCACCGCATCCGCCCCGACCTACGCCAAGGTCAAACCGCCCGGCAGCCGCGCCAGTTACGTTCAGGACGTGCTCCGGTCGGAAATCCTCAGCGGCGCAATGCCTCCCGGCACGCCGATCCTGCAGGACAAGGTCGCCGAACGCCTCGGCGTCTCCATTACGCCGGTGCGGGAGGCTCTGCGGAATCTGGAATCGGTCGGATTGGTTGTCTACGAGCCGAATTTCGGCGCCAAGGTCGCCGAACTCGCCGCCGGCGAAATGGAAGAGCTGTATCTGCTGCGTGCCGCCGTCGAGGGCCTCGCCGCTCGGCTCGCCGCCACCTCGATCTCCCCCGCCGAAGTGCAGCGGCTACACGAAATCCATGGGGAACTGCGCACCGCGCTCGATGCGGGCGACCCCTCACGAATGGCCGCCGCCAGCCGGCAGTTCCACGCCCAGATCGCCCGCGCCGGCGGACGCTCCATCATCGCCCGGCACCTGCAGTGGATCTGGGAGAGTCACCCCATCCCCATCGAGCAATCAGTGTGGTCGAACCCGAAAGTCGCCGCACAGGCCGTGGACTCCAATGCCAGGTTGCTGGCCCTGCTCGAAGTCGGCGACGCCGAAGGCGCCGAAAACCATATGGTGCAGCAAGTCCGGCTGGCCGCCTCCGCCCGCCTGGCCACCATGCACAGTCGGGAGGAGAAGTCCGGGGCGTGATCACGGCACGAGATCGGCGACGAATCGCAGCTCGGCATCGGCCATGTGACGGCGGCGTCGCCGTCGACAACGGCTGCGTGAAGTCGCCGACGACAGGCTGCGCACCATTGTGTCCGGGGTCCACGCAGTCGGGGACCTCGTCGCCGCCGCTCTACCCGATCGAGGCCGGGAACGCCGAAAGCGACGACTGGCTACCTGGGCACTACGACACGGCGACAACGGTTTTCCCGATGGTCGCGCCCGATTCGACGCGGTGATGCGCCCAAGCGGCCTGTTCGAGGGGCAGCACCGTATTCACCTCTACGCGTACGGATCCGCCGGCAATCAGGTCGACCGCTTGCCGCAGCGCGTCTCCCGCCAGATCTGGGCGGTCCGCGCTCAGGGCTCCGAGACTGAAGCCGGCGACGGTGCGGCCAGCGAAGAACAGTTGGACGCGATCCTCGCCGACACGAGGATCTCAGCGAGCAACACGCGCACGGTCGATCCCATCGAATCGGTCATTTCAGCACATATGGTTCATCGGGCCGCTCAACCACACCCACCAAATCGGATACGATCGGACAATCCCAATCCGAAACCGATCACGCCGGGACGAGGCCCGGCGTGAAATCGAAGTTACTACCGACTCCCTATTTCAGGGCGTTCTCCGCGGTACCCCCAGAGATAAAGTCCACGGTTCCCAAGCCTTGGGCATTGGCCAGTTCCTCGGTCAGATACCGGATTGCCGCAGCATCAAGGATCGAGTGGTAGCTTCCATCCTCGGAGAAGTTGACATTGGCACCCTCGACCCGCACGAGAATAACTGTGTCCTCGGTGTTCGATTCAGGGCAGACGAAGGTATGTGTGGATGCTGCGGGCTCAAAAAGGTAGGAGCCAGCCGTTTGTGGCTGTTCCGGATATTCGAGGTAATACCATTTGCCTGACAAGGTATAGACCTCAGCAATACCGGTGTGATAGTGGAGTGGAATCACCGCACCTGGCGAGAAGGTCGCCAACACCAGCCACACGCCGGCTTCAACGTCCAGTCGCAGCGGCTGAAAATGCACTCCCGGACCTAGTGCATCCCTGATCAGCGGTGTTCCACCGACGTTTACCGTCAGAATCTCGGTCTGCGGCAGAGCGACAAAGGGAAGAAGCGCTCCGCTCGACGTCCGGACGGGACCAGGAAAATTCATGTTCAACCTCTCTCATATTTCTCTATAATGAATACGCTTGCGAATCTCGAATCAGCGCGAGAACCTTCCGCGTATCGGAATGTCAAGCCGCGAAGATCAGTGCGCGGATCCAGCCCCATTTCAGCGTCGCATGATCCCTTGCTCACGCGCGAAAGAGAGTATCTGGCGACGGCTACTGCTCTTCAAGAGTGCACGAAGAATCGCTTTCAGACCGATCTGACGGAGCAAACCTACCCGGTCGATCTCGTCCCAATGTTCTACACAGATCCCGTCCTCGACCCGCCAAATATCAATCGAAGTCATTTCGACGTGCTTGCCGGTCGGAGCTATACCGATGAGCGGCCCGGTGTGCGTACCTGTCATAGAAATTCTGGCTACAACCTTATCGCCCTCGGCAACAATATCGTTGATCACCATCCGCCCATCGGGAAATGCAGTCTGGAGGATGTCCGCCATACGCTTGACCGGCTCACGGCCGTTGGGGGTCGGATTATGCTGAATATAGTCGTCGGACATAAGGGAGTCGAGCAATCCGTGGTTTGCCACAGAAAATGCCTCCATGAGGCGCACCACGACATCCTTGTTGATATCTTGGATATCCAACTTCACAACTTCCTTCCCTGTGAATGATTCTTTTCCGGTTATTGGAGGGCAGCCGCAAAATCAGCAAACCTGTCGGCATCACGCAATACCGGCCCGTGCCCGAAGCAGACCAAGTCCGGACCGAGCCCGGCCAGTCTGGCAATGGACTTACGATTGCCCCGAGGATCCGCCGTCAAGAATTCGAACGGTTCCCGCAATCCGCGGACTCCCGTGAACGGATGGTGGCCGCTCGCAACATCGCCGAGCAGAAGAGTCCGGTCCGACTCGCGCCAGAACGCCAAGTGACCAACCGTGTGTCCAGGAACTTCGAGGACTTCGAAACTCCCGACCCGATCACCCTCACGAAGCCGCCGGTCGACCACCGCCGGCGGGCCGCCCTGGAGGCGGCTCAATATCCTGGGAGCAGGATGATCCGGAAATCGGTCGTACATCAGCCCGAGCGTCTCGACCGCCGCGGCATCGGCATGACCGACCCACAAAGGGATTCCCAATTCCTCACAAATTTTCCTACTCGCCCCGAAGTGATCGGGATGCGCATGCGTTACCGCATGCGCCCGAATATCAAAACGCGCTATATCACGTAGTATGCGTCGGCCGCTGTACCGGGTTCCGGCATCGACGAGAACGCCGTCGATTACGTAGGAATTGATAGAGTACCTCGGATACCCGCAAATCTGGTATACATCCTCGGCCAGTTCGGTGATCATTGCCATTCCTAACAGCGTTCAGGCTACTGGATTTATCAAGCTGGCAACTGTGGTGCGCGCGAGATGATCCGATTCAAACCTCTCGACAACACGTCGACGAATGGCACGAGCAGGTGCAGTGCGCCTGTGAACCATCCATCCGTATTGACGAGATTTACGCTGCATATCTCGAACTCGTTTGTACCTGCCGGTTTGGAAGCGATGCAACGCGTCCGCAATTTCAGTCGAATTGACCAGGATTCGAGCCAGCGTGATCGCATCCTCGATTGCCATAGAACCGCCCTGCCCGAGATCTGGGGTCATGGCGTGCGCTGCGTCCCCGATCAGAACTACTCGCCTCGAGATCCACTTCGGTAGGACTACCTGCTCGATATCGCCGTAATGGATCGCATCCTCATCCGGATTCGAATCCACGATATACCTGGCCGGTCCCTTGAAATCGCTGAACAGTTCACGCAGGAGATTCATATTCTCGGACGGATCACGCACCGCGCCTCGAGCGGAAAGAAAAGTAGAGTACGAATACAGAAGATCGTCACCGATTGGAAGTATCCCCATTCTCCGACCACTACCCCAGAGTTCACACATACCTTCGAACCCCTGCGGTCGCGGGATAACCACTCGAATCGCGCAGTAGCCCGCATAATGGCGATCAACCTCTCCGAAGACCAGTTTCCTGACCTTTGAATTCCGCCCGTCGGCGCCGACGACGAGGTCGTACTCCGCGCTGGTCCCGTCGCTGAATTCTGCGACCACACCCTTGTCGAGCTCCCTCAATGCGGTCACGGTGATCCCGAGTCGCGGGCTATTCTCGAGCGAGCCGGCGAGGACGTCATGCAGAGCCCCGCGGTGTATCCCGGTCGTTGACGCTCCATAGACATCCGCCACGGAGCTGAACCGGAATCCGTTCATGCGGTTTCCATCCGAGTCCAGGAGAGTCACGCTGTTGAGCTGAACCCCACGCTCCTGGACCGCACTCCCCAATCCAATGGAGTTCAACGCCAGAACTCCGTTGAATCCGATCGCAATTCCAGATCCGACTGGGCGCCATTCAGGCGCGAGGTCGATTACATCAGCGGAAGCGCCGTGACGCTTCAAAGCGGCAGCAAACGTCAATCCCGCAATCCCGCCGCCGACAATCAAGATCCTCTGTGGTATCGCCACCAATACTCCTTCAGCAACCAGCCTGCTTTACTACACTCGTAGCAGTTCTTGCTACAGTTGTAGACCTACTTACTAGGGCTGTCAAGAGTGGATGGGATACTGACCTCATGCGACAGAGTTCAGATGTCATCGACCGCCGCGCTCGCCTGCTTGACGCCGCAATTCAGGTGATCGGCACGAAGGGCCTCGCAGCGGTCACGCACCGGTCGGTGCAGGAGACCGCCGGCGTACCGCATGGCGCTGTCACTTACTACTTCGGTACCCGAAACGATCTGGTGGTAGCCGCAGTCGAGCGCCTCGCCGAACTCGACGAGAAGCGCCTGACCGACCTCATGCACGAGCTGATGCTGGTACTGGCCCGCCGCTCACCTGAGCCGGACTACGACTCGCTTCAGCAGGCTCTCATCGAATGGATCGAAAGTGACCCGATCCACCAAATCGCAAGGTACGAGGTACTACTGGAAGGCACCCGGAATCCTGCGGTTCGAGCCGCCGTCAGCAGCGGCGCCGCCGCGATGTGGCGTGCGGTCAGGCCAATCGCCGTTGCAGCCGGTTCCGACGACCCCGATCATGATGCCCGCATCATCGTCGCACTGCTCGACGGCCTGATCTTCGATCGATTCACCCGCGCACCCGACGATCTGACTCCCCTGCGCCATGGGCTGGAGCGCGTGCTGAATACCTGGCGTCCGTAGACAGACCGCTGTCGTCGCGCCGCGGGACGCGAATCCGATCCGACCGCGGCGGTCATCGACTCGCAGTCGATCCGCGCCGCCGAAATTGCTGCAGCGCCACCCGATTTCGACGCAGGGGAGAAAGTGGCGGGCCGCAAACGCGATGTCATCGTCGACTGTTTGGGCCTGCTGCTGATTGTGCTCACCGGCGCGAGCACCCCAGGGCCGCGACGGCGCCCGGCCGGCCCTGGGACAGCTGCGGAACCGTTCAACACCATCAGCCCTCATCCGGGCCGACGGCGCCTACGTCGGCGGTGCGCGCGGCGATCGACCAAAGCTGATCGAGCATGGAATCGACGTCGGTCGAGATCGGTTACGACGCGGCAGCCCACCATCCGGATAGACCGGCGTTGGGGCTCAGCGCTCCTTCCGCGCCGCGCCCCGCCTCTTCGCGCGCTGCCCATGAATCACGGCCAGCGCGTGCTTCTGGGCGAGAATGGCGAGGGCCTCGTTCAGTTCGTCGAACAAGGTGCCGGCGGCCTCCCCGTTCCATGCCGGGGGCAGTAGTGACAATGGGAGACCGGGATCACGATACGGTAGCCGGCGCCATTCGGTCAGTATCGGGACGTAGAGCTGGAACGCTTCCTGCGGGGCGATATTCGTCGCGGTTACCTGGTAGAGGACGGGCCGGTACCGCTGGAGGAAGTCTGTGTACAGCTGAGTGAGCTCTGGCAGATTCCACCATTGACGCACCTTCACGCGCATGTCACCGAATCCGAGGTGGCGGCCGGTGAACATGTCGACGTAGCCGGACAACTCGCGACGGTCCAACATCTGACGGGTCTCCCGGGCCAGTGTTCCGGGGCCGACCCAGACGCCCGGTGCCGCGGTGCCGAAGCCGAGCCGGGTCAGGCTCGATCGGAGCGCGTGGCGTTTCTCGCGCTCCGACTCGGGCACAGAGAAAACGACCAGAATCCAACCGTCTTCCTCGGATGCCCTGGCGCGATGGAAGATTCGCACATCGCCTTCGGCCAACGCCTCCAGCGTCGATTCCGAAAGGGAGTATCCGACCGCACCCGCGTTCTGCTCGCTCAGTAGTACGCCGCGTCGCTTGAGCCGTGATATGGAGGATCGGACCGCCTGGGCATCTACTCCCAGATCTCCCATCAGCGCGATCACCGACGCCGTGGACAGCCAGTTGCCTTCGGCACGCGCGCACAGACCGAAGATGGTGATGATCAACTGAGCGAGGCGAGCTTCTCGTCCGCGCACATTCGGCACCACTTCCAGCCCTGTCGTCATATTTGCACCATACGTCCCCTGGGTCACGAGGCGCGAATCATTCCCTCCTGCAAGACAGTTGCCAGGTGACGCTGGTCGCGGTCGTAGAAGCGACCGATTCCGACGCCGCGCCCGGCGTCAGCGGCGACCGCTTCCTGCACGTAGAGCAGCCAGTCGCCGACCCGGCCGGGGCGGTGAAACCACATCGCGTGGTCGAGGCTGGCGGTGACCAGGCCGGGCCGGGCCCATGGCAGGTCGAGCACTCGCAGGACGGGTTCGAGGATGGTGTAGTCACAGACGTAGGCGAGGGCGGCGAGGTCACGTTGGGTATCGGTGAGGCCGTCAACCGGGCGAAGCGGGTCGAATGGTTTCACCCACACCGCTTGGTACGGCGCCCGCTTTCCTTCAACCGTCAGGTATACCGGGCCCGGTACGTGGCGCATGTCGAAGCTCCGACCTTCGGACCAGTAGGTCTTCGACTCATCGGTCATGGTCCCGCCGTGACGGTCGGCGAGATAACGCGCGGAGCTGGGCAACTCGTCCGGATCGGGGACGGGAGTCGCAATGTGCCCGGCGAAGGTGCCGCCGGATTCACCAGCCGCGAAGTTTGCCAGGCAGACGTAGACCGGCCTGTCGTTCTGATAACCCCGAACCTGGCGAGTGCTGTAGCCGCGTCCATCTCGCAGCAACTCGACCTCGTAGCGCACCACCGCCCCGATATCGGCAGGGCGGAGGAAGTAACTGTGCATCGAATGCAGCGTCTTGCCATCGGTCACGGACCGCATCGCCGCCGCCGCTGCCTGAGCCACCAGATCGCCTCCGTACGCCTTGGGCCATGGACATGGCTGCGTGATGGCGTCGAAGGCCAGATCGAAGTGCTGCGGCTCGGTCGGCGTCAGCGTTACCGCCGCAGTGAAGATCGCGGATGTGGTCGGGGTTTCGGTCTGCATCGATCCGTCCGTTCAGAGCGTGGCCGGCAGGTACGAACTGCGGCAGCAGTTATATAGAGTCAACATTTCGATCGTCAAGAATAATCTACATCATGGGACAAGGTGATGGCCACGCGACGGCAACTACGGCCTCCCGGACGATCGGTGGACGAGCGCCCTTGTCGTTCAGGAGAAGTCGGGATGATCGGCGGCGATTCGGTAACCCCCGGAGTGGAAGACCAGCGGCTGACCATTACAGGTGTCGAACTGCTCGACCTCGCCGATGAAAATGACATGATCACCGGCTTCCACCCGCTGCACGGTCCGGCACTGGAAGCGGGCGATGCTGTTGTCCAGCAATGGAACTCCCGCGATACCGTCGTGGTGGGCCACCCCGGCGAACTTGTCCGGCGCGGGCGTGGCGAACTGCCGGGAGAGCTCATGCTGGTCGACGGCGAGCACGTTCACGGCGAAGTGAGACGCTGCGACAAGGTCGGGCAGACTCGGTGCCTTCTTGGCCGGGCACCAGGCGACCAGCGGTGGATCCAGCGAGACCGAGGTGAACGAGTTGGCGGTCACCCCGACCTTGCGGCCGTCGGGTGCGCGGGCGGTCACGACCGTGACACCGGTCGCGTACAGCCCGAGGGCATTTCGCAAGGCCCGCGGGTCGACCGCATTCGATTCGGACCGGACCACATCGAGCACGCGCTCGGCGTCGGACCGGTCGAACCACCAGTCGTGCACGGCGCTCGGGTCGTCGAATCCAGCTGCGAACAGCCCGGCCACCGCCGGCTCGTCCGCGGCGATCCGCACGAAATCCAGTACATGCTCGGGGATCTCGGTGAGCATGCGGTTGGTCCACGCCACGGACCACCGCCCCCAGTTGCGCCAGAAGGATTCGAATACCTCGTGCATCCACTCGGTGTCGAACGCCTTCGCGCCGTGCCGCAATATCGCATCGAGGTAGATACCTGCCGCATGGACGGCGTTGTTCGCGCCCTGCGCGGTCAGCGGATCATTGAGCACCACCGCGTCGGCCAGGCCCAGCACCGGATGCCCGGACGCGGTGAAGGCCACCGGCCGTCGCACCGTGGGCGTCAACCGGCCGCGCAGCACACCGCCGTCATCGGTCAGCTCGATGTCACGGGCTCGGGCCGCGATCTTCGGAAACGCGTCGTCGAGGACCTCCACGCACCGTCGCAGATGCTCCTCCGGCGTCGTCATGTTGTCGAAGCGATCGATCGGTCCGCCCGGGATCGCTTCGACGACCAGGATCGAGCACGGGCCGGAGGTGGTGAGCGCAGGCAGCGTGATCACTTCCCCGGCCCCCGGCATCACCGAGATGGTGAGGTCGGCGCCGGAATCGTCGGGCAGCAGTCCGCGCACATACGCCACCGCCAGCGCCCGCTTCGGACGGTCGTACGGCGACCGCACCCGATCACGGACGAACATCCTTCCCAGGTCTCCGGTACCGGTCGCTACGATGGTCAGACTATGTTGTGCCGCAAGGGAATCCAGACGTTCCACGGTGACGTCCTCGACGTGGAAGCTCCCGCCCTCGGCGATGAACGCCTCGATCAAGGCGGCGCAGGCCACACGCTGGTCGATCGAGTACGCAGGAGTCTCGAACGCCGAAACCACTTCCCCCACACCGTCGATGCTCAGTGCAAGACGGTCGATAGCGGGGGCATCTTCCTCGACGTCGACGATACGGCTCAGGACCCGTAGGGCCGACCCGAACAGGCATTGACTCGACAGCACCGAACCGGTACGGACCTCGTCGGGGTGGCGGTCGCCGATCAAGGTCACCGCGCAGCCGTGGCGCCGCAGCCCCAACGCCAGCAAGGCTCCGGCCTGTCCTGCCCCGATGATCGCGATGCGGTGGGGTTCCCGGGCGTTCATGCTGCCGGGGCGAGGTCGTCGAGGTACGACCGCGCGCTGTCGGGGTCCATGAACCAGTGGAAGAAGTCCCGCGGATCGTCGAAACCGTTCGCGAAGCGACGAGCGATACGCGGACTCGTTCCGGCCGCGCCCAACATCGCCAGCGCGTGTTCGGGTGGGGGAACCAGTAGCCCGTTGGTCCAGGCCACCACGTACTTCGCGTAGTCCCAATACCTTTCGAACGTGTCGTGCATGAACTGCCGGTCGAAGGGGCGCTCGCCGTGCTCGAGGATGCTCGCCAGATAGGAGGCGGCACATTTGGAGGCGTTGTTGGATCCCTGCCCGGTGATGGGGTCATTGAGCACGACGACGTCGGCCATGCCGAGCACGGGAGCTCCCGAAGGAAGCACCCCGATCGGCCGGCGCACGGTGGGTGGGAAGCGACCGGCGAGCACGCCCAGGTCGTCGGTGAGCTCGAGGTCGCGGCAACGTTCGGCCTCCCACGGCAGGTAAGTTTCGACGATCTTCTTCGCGGTCTCGAGGTGCTGGTGCGGGTCGGTGACACCACCGAAGCAATCCATCGGACCGCCGGGCACACCCTCGATGACCATGATCTCGCACGGCCCGGTCGTGGTCAGCGCGGGGAATACGAAGTACTCGCCGATCCCGGGAACCATATTGAACGACACTGCCGAATATGGTTCGCGGGGTGCCATACCGGTCACGTACGTGAGCGACAAGGCCCGTTGCGGTCGGTCGAATGTCGAACGGGCCGAGTCACGTTCGAACATCCTGGCAATGTCACCCTTGCCCGCCGCCACCAGCACCAGGTCGGACTCGCGCGCATATCTCTCGAGGTCGTCGAGGCTGGCATCGTGGATGTCGAGCTGACCACCGCGGTGTTCGAATTCGCCCATCCAGCGTGGCATCTTCACCCGCTGGTCGACAGATTGCGCCCGAAGGTCCAGCCGGGAAGCCCAGGAGATCGCCTTACCCCCTTTGTCGTCGGGAACAGTGAACGCGATGCCGTCCACATCCGGACATCCCTCGGCCCAGAAATCCAGACGGAGCGCGTGTTCTCGGGCCAGCGAGCTGCCGAACATGCACTGGCTGGAGGTCACCTGGCCGGTGAAGATCTCTTCGGGGGTGCGGTTCGACACGATCCGGACGTCGTATCCGGCATCCAGCAGACCCATGCCGAGCTGCAGGCCGGACTGACCGGCACCGATGATGGTGATGGTACGCATTGTGTTCCTTTGATTTTCGGGTTCGGGTCAGTGCGCCGGAGCGCTCTCGGCGGCGAGTTGCGGGATGGCACTCACGGTCTGCTCCGGGCCGAGAGCGGAGTAGCCGCCGTCGACGGCCCAATCGGCGCCGGTGACGAACGACGCTGCTTCGGAGGCAAGAAAGGCGATCACACGACCCACCTCGGATGGGTCGCCGGTGCGGGCGAGCAGGTGGAAGGGCGCCGCGACGGAGTCGGTGTGCGCGCGGTCGCCGGCGGAAAGCTCGTCCATGATTTTCGACCAGGTCCAGCCCGGGCTCACCGAATTGACTCGGATACCGTCAGCGGCGTAATCCAACGCCATGTTGCGGGTGACCTGGGCGATAGCGGCCTTGCTCGCCGGGTATACCCACCGACCGGCCTGCGCGACCTTCGCCGAAATCGAGCTCAGGTTGACGATGGCTCCGCGACTCCGTGCCAGATGGGGACGGGCGGTGGCAGCGAACAGCACCGCGCTGACCAAATTGACGTCCAGGGTCCGCAACCAGGTTGCCCGGTCGGTGTCGGCGCCATCGTCTCCGTACGAGCAGGCCAGATTGACCAGGACATCGAGCGATCCGAACCTTTCGACCGTCGCACCGACGCAACGCCGGATGGACTCATCGCTGGTGATGTCGGTCCGGACGAACGCGGCCCGGTCGAACTTCTCGGCAACCGCCGCGCCGCCCACCTCGTCGATATCGGCTACCACCACCCGCGCGCCCGCGGCGACGAGCTCGGCGACGACGCCAGTCCCGAACAGGGTGGCGCCACCTGTGACGATCGCCGTTTTCGTGGACAGTGAGATTGAGGTTGACATGCGGCCCTCCGAACTACACCCGCTAATGTGACCCGAGTCACGGTAAGGAGCGGCTGGATCGTCGGCTATCCCGCAAACGCGGAGCTTGTCCGCACAGCGTCGATCCACCGGTTCTTGACACGTATGACGCCGGAATAGAACAAACTGGTAACGCGCAATGATGACGATGGTCAACAGGACGATATGTGCGCGTGCGCCGCCTGGAGGAAGCATGAACGATGATGAGCGCCCGCTCAGCCGATACCGCCTAGCGGCCTCCAGCGACCCTGACGTCGTACGCGACACCGTCGGCCAGGCCTTTTGCGACCACCGGCTGTCACCGCTGAGCCGCAGTACCGGACTCGACGCACACTTCAACGGCCTGCGCTGGAACAGCGTGGGCGTGTACTACCTGGAGTACGGCACCGATGTCCGCATCGACCCGCGCGATCTCGACGACTTCTACCTCGTCCAGGTCCCCCTCGTCGGTCGTGCCACGATCACCGTTGGAGCCGAAAGTTTCACCTCCACACCGGAAGTGGCCTCGGTACTCGAACCCGGACCGCGAGTATCGATGTCGTGGGAAGGGGCGAATCGGCAACTGCTGCTGCGTTTGGATCGCGCATCGGTTCACGACGTGCTGCGCAAGAAGATCGGAAGGGAACCGACCACGCCCCTCGCATTCACCCCGCGGATGGATCTCACGACCCCGGCCGGCCGCACCTGGAGCGGGCTGCTCGAGCTGTTGACCGATGCCGTCGGCTCGGCCGAGATCCCGGAATCGATACCTGTCCGGGAATTCGAAGGGCTCCTCGTCAGCCAGCTGCTGCTCGGCCAGCCGCACAACTACCGCGACGAGCTCGACCGGCGACCACAGCCGACCGTGGCCCGGCCCATCGCGCAGGCGGCGGATCTGATCGAGGCCCACGCCCATGAACCCCTCACCATCGACGACATCGCCGAGGCAATCGGCGTGAGCACACGCACGCTCCAGGACGGCTTCCGCCGCTACTACGACACGACACCGATGGCATACCTGCGCGATGTACGACTGCGGCGCGTGCGGACCGACCTGCTGGCGGCCGATCCGACAACCGCCACGGTGACCGATATCGCGATGCGGTGGGGATTCCTGCACCCGGGCCGTTTCTCGATCCTTTACCGCGATCGCTATGGCGAATCACCGTCGCGGACGCTTCGACTGGAACGTGACCGCACCGTCCGGAAATAGCCCACACCACAAGGCAAATCCCCCGCCCGTAGCCGGGCGGGGGACGCAACAGATCCTGTGTGACCGTACTCAGCGACTCACACCGACGTCCGGCTGCCAGCGTCGCCGGAGGGTCGTTACTCCTTCAGCAGCACGGATCAACTGAAGACGCGGGGGCGGGCCGTCGGTGCGGCCGTTAGGCGGTTTGCGGTTACCAGCGCGGAAGGGCGCGGGCCATTCCGCCGCCTCGCCGACATACTGCTGGTCCACCGCGGCGTGCAGTGTCCACTGCGGATCCCACAGATGAGCACGGCCGATCGCCACCAGGTCGGCGCGCCCGGCGAGCAGGACCGAATTGACATCGTCGTAGGAGGAGATGGCACCGACCGCCACCACCGAGATGCCGTAAGGCACACCGACCTCCTGCCGGATCCGGTCCGCGAACGGCGTCTGATAACTGCGCCCGAACGCAGGCTTCTCATGCTTGACCACCTGGCCGGAGGACACATGCAGCACATCGGCTCCGTGTTCGGCGAATGCACGAGCGATCTCGACCGCGTCGTCGACGGTGTTGCCCCCCTCCGCCCAGTCGGTGGCCGAAATGCGCACCGACAGTGGCCGATCCGCGGGCCACACCGCTCGGATCGCATCGAAGACGCGCAGCGGGAAGCGCAAACGGTTCTCGAGTGAGCCGCCGAAATCATCGGTGCGCTGATTGGCCAGCGCGGAGAGGAAAGAAGACAGCAGATATCCATGCGCACAGTGCAGTTCGAGCAGATCGAACCCGGCGCGGGCGGCGGCCTGGCCCGACCGAGCGAACTGCTCGGTGATCTCGTCCATCTGCTCGCACGTGATCTCGCGCGGGGTGCGGCTGTCGGGTCCGTACGGGATGGCCGACGGGGCGACGGTGTCCCAGCCGCCGGTGTCCAGCGGGTCGTCGATGCCCTCCCACATGACCTTGGTGGCGCCCTTGCGGCCGGAATGCCCCAGTTGCACACCAATCTTCGATCGGGAATTGGCATGCACGAAATCCACGACCCGGGCCCACGCCCGCTCTTGTTCGGTGGTGTACAGCCCCGCGCAACCGGGCGTGATGCGCCCCTCGGGCGACACACACACCATCTCGGTCATTACCAGGCCGGCGCCGCCGAGCGCCTTGCTGCCCAGATGCACCAGGTGGAAGTCGGTGGGCACGCCGTCGACGGCGGAGTACATGTCCATCGGCGAGACAAGGATCCGGTTGGGTAGCTCGATTCCCTTGAGCCGCAACGGATAGAACATGGGCGGACGAGTTTCGTCGCCGATCACCGCCGCGTTCTGCGGCGTATCGTCCTGGATCGAGAGGTACCACCCGTCGATCCGGTTCACGAATCCGTTGTCACGCAGCCGCAGGTTGTCGTAGGTGATGCGGCGACTGCGCGTGAGGAGATTGAAAGCGAACTGATCCGGCGCTTGATCGGTGTAGTTGCCGATCGCTTCGAACCACTCCAGGCTGGCCTGGGCAGCCCGTTGAATGGACTCCACGACGGGCCGTCGTTCCTGCTCGTACTTTTCCAGACCAGTTGCGACGGAGTCATTTTCGTGCAGACAGGCGGCGAGCGCGAGGGCATCTTCCATGGCCAGTTTCGTGCCCGAGCCGATGGAGAAGTGCGCGGTATGCGCGGCATCACCCATCAGCACCACATTGCCGTGCCGCCACGTCCGGTTGCGGACCGTGGTGAAATCGATCCACCGCGAGTTGTTGGCCTGCAGACCGTGGCCGTCCAACTCGTCGGCCAGGATCTCCGCCAGTAGCGCGATGGACTTCTCGTCGTTCTCGCCGGGCAAGAACGCGCGGTCGGCGAACACATCGAAACCGGCTTTCCGCCACACGGATTCGTGCATCTCCACGATGAAGGTGCTCTGCTCGGCACTGAACGGATAGCCGTGTACCTGCATGACCCCGTACGGGGTGTGCTTGATGAAGAACTCGAATGCCTCGAACACCCGGTCGGTGCCCAGCCACATGTACTTGTTGTGCCGCCGATCCAGATCCGGGCCGAACACATCCGCGAAACGGGTCCGCACCACGGAGTTGAGACCATCGGCCGCAAGCACCAGATCATGGGTGGCGGACAACTCCTCCACATCCGGCGCGAGCGTGCGGAAATGGATGGTGACACCCAGATCGGCGCATCGCCGCTGCAAGATGCGCAGTAACTCCTTGCGGCTCATCGCCGCGAACCCCTGGCCGCCGGAGGTACGGACCTCACCCCGGTAGTGGATATCGATATCGCTCCAGCGGGCGAATTGCTCGCTCATCGCACGATAGATCTCCTCGTCGGCATGCTCGATGCCACCGAGGGTCTCGTCGGAGAACACCACACCGAAACCGAAGGTGTCGTCGGGAGCATTGCGCTCCCAGATGGTGATGTCGTGGGTGGGGTCGAGTTGTTTCATCAAGGCGGAGAAGTACAGCCCCGCGGGCCCTCCGCCGATCACGGCGATACGCATGAAAGCCTCACACTCTTCGGATCGAAGTCGGTTCGAATTCAGGTGGCTGCCAGTTGGACTCGGCCGAGCCGAATTCGGGCAGCGGGGCGCCGCGTAAGGCCGCGGCAATGTTGTCGGGCCATGGCATCGAGCCCCGGTCGGCGCTGGGCACATGGGCGGCTGTCAGGACGCCGCGGGCCGCGATCGTCGACGGTTCCGGCAGTGACGGCTGCGTCACCGCGGGGATCCTGGTGATGATGAAGTCGTACCGGAGCGAGGATCGGCCGACATTGCCCACCGACAGGCTGATGGACGCGGTATCGCCGAACCAGAGGCGCTCCAGGTAGTCGACTTCGTATCGCACTCGTGGAATACGGCCGAACAGCCAGCGCAGCCCGATTCGGTCGAGCAGCGCGGCTTCGGCCGCCTCCACCCAGCGCACGACCGTACTGTGGTGGTAGTGCCCGGCGGCATCGGTGTCCTGCCAGTCCACGACACGCTCGATCACGATGTCGGTCATCGCGTCCCCCAGTTCTCGCGCACCTTGAACCGCTGTAGCTTGCCGCTGGGATTGCGGGGCAGACTGTCGACGAATTCGATACTGCGCGGGTACTTGTACGGTGCCGCAGTGCTTTTGGCGAAGTCCTGGAGCTCCCGAGCCTTCGCCGCGTCGCCCGCGACGCCCGGCCGGAGCACCACCGCCGCGTGTACGATCATGCCGCGGTCCTCATCGGGAACACCGATCACAGCACTCTCGACCACATCCGGGTGCTGGTCGAGGACCGCCTCGACCTCCGGTGCACCGATGTTGTACCCGGCCGAGACGATCATGTCGTCGCTGCGGGCGTGGTACCAGAAGTAGCCGTCGGCGTCGCGAGCGTAGGTGTCGCCGGTCATATTCCAGCCATTGCGCACATACTGACGCTGACGGGGATCGGCCAGATACCGGCATCCGGTTGGTCCCTGTACCGCCAGCCGGCCGGGAGTGCCATCCGGTACCGGACTGCCATCGTCGTCCTGGATCTCGGCGCGAAATCCGGGCACGACCCTACCGGTGGAGCCGGCGCGGATGTCGTCGTCAGCCGCCGAGATGAAGACATGGAGCAGTTCAGTGCCGCCGAGACCGTTGATGATCTTCAGCCCGGTCCGTTCGTGAAACCGCTCGAAAACGGCTTCGGGCAGATGTTCACCGGCCGAAACGCACCGGCGCAGGGATTTCAGGCGCTCCGGATCGTCGCGCTTGATCAAAGACTTGTACACGGTCGGCGCAGTGAAAAGCACTGTCACCGAGAACTTCTCGATCGCGGCGACGAGCGCATCCGGATCGGGTTTCTCCAACAGCACGACCGACGCTCCGACAGACAGCGGGAACGTCACCAGCCCACCGAGGCCGAAAGTGAATGCCAAAGGCGGTGTCCCGATGAAGACATCAGCGCCGTGCGGTCGCAGCACATGTGCGGAGAACGTGTCCGCAATGGCCAGCAGGTCGCGGTGGAAGTGCATGGCGACCTTCGGCATTCCGGTCGTACCCGAGGTCGGCGCGAGCAGCACCACGTCGTCGGCACTGGTCCGCACATCGGTGTAGGCGACCGGTTTCGCTGCCGCCCTGCGGATCAGGTCATCGTCGCCCGTCCCGCCGACCGAGACGATACGCAAGGCCGTGTCGGCCGCGGACAGTTCGTCGAGCAGCCGGTGATCACATAAAGCCAGCGCCGGGCGGGTCAGCTCGATCAGTTTGGTCAGCTCGGGAGCACGCAGCAGGGGCATGGTGGTCACCACCACACCACCTGCCTTGACTACACCGAACCAGCAGGCAACCAGCCACGGGGTATTGGGAGCGCGCAACAACACACGATTTCCGGGAACCAGGCCGTAGTCGTCGGCCAGCACATGCGCAATCTGGTTCGCACGGTCGAGAAGATCGCCGTAGGTCCAAGTTTCGGACTCGGAGTGCAGGCAGGGCCTGGCCCGGCCATGGACCGCTACCGTCGCATCGAGCAAGGCGCTCGCGCAGTTGAGACGATCGGGGTAGCGCAGCCCTGCCAGGTCGAAGACCAGATCGGGCCAGTCGGCTTCGGGCGGGAGATTGTCGCGGCAGAAGGTGTCTTTGTGCGCGGAGGGTGTGAGCATCAAGCTCGGCCCTTTCGAACTGGTGAGGCTAATTCAATCTCATTGCTTCTATTTGACCGCCGTCGATGTCGTGCCATGTTCCGAGGCCGCACCGAGCGGGTGAGATCAAGGCTGTTCGGAATCCAGCGCGGCTACGGCCTGAATCTCCACGAGCGCTTCGGGTTGCCAGAGCGCGGTGACACCGATTCCGGCCATCGCCGGGTACGCCTCGCCAACCAACTCGCGCCAGAGCCGGCCGATTTCCTTGGCGTGAGCCTGATAGCCGGGAATGTCCAGCAGGTAGATGGTCACCGACAGTAGATTCTGCGGCTTTCCACCCGCAGCCTCGAGCGCCGCGATCACATTGGCCAGCGCCTGCCGGAACTGGGCGACGATCCCGCCGTCGACGATCGTCCCCTCGGGTGTCAAGGCGGTCTGGCCCGCCAGGTGCACGATGTCGCGAAACCGCGTGGCGTGGGCGAACCCGGAGGGTTTCGCCAGCTCGGGCGGATTGATGTGGTCGACGAGCATGATCGCCTCTTTCTCGCGGAGACCCACCGGGCGGCGAGCCGATTCGAAGGGGTGGCCCGAACCACAATATGGTGTTAGATTGATGATCGTCAATAGAACGCTATATACGAGCTGTCGCTCCTTGCGTTCGAAGCCGCCGCGGGCAACCCGGCCGAATTCCTGGAGTCTCCAGCGATGCGTTTGCGAACAGTTCTCCGCGACGACCACGGCAGTCGCGCCGAAGTCCGCGCCGACGGACAGTGGTACGCGACGAGAGCCGCCGACGTCGGCGCACTGCTCTCGGACCCGAACTGGCGCTCGGTCCGACCGCTGCCCGGCGCGCAGCCACCACCAGGGCAGGCGGCGCCGGTAGTGACAGCGCCGACCAAGATCGTGTGCTGCGGCCACAATTACCGCGCCCACATCGCCGAGATGGGTCGATACGCGCCCGAATTCCCCACACTCTTCGCGAAATTCGCCGACACCCTCACCGCCTGGAACGCCGACATCGCCCTGCCCGGCCCGGCCGAGGCGGTGCTGTTCGACTGGGAGGCCGAACTCGCGATCGTTGTGGGCGCCACCCTGCGCCGCGCCGATCGCGACACGGCGCGGGCAGCCATCGCCGGATACACCGTCGCGAACGACTTCTCGGTGCGCGACTGGCAGCGGAGGACTTCGCAGTGGTTGCAAGGCAAGGCATTCGACGCCACCACTCCACTGGGTCCTGATCTGGTGACACCCGACGAGGCCGACCCCACCGATGGCCTCCGCATCGTCTGCCGGGTCAACGGCACCGAGGAGCAGACCGGGACGACCGACGACCTCGTCTTCGACCCGGCGACCCTGCTGTCGTACATCTCCGCGTTCACCGTGCTGCGTCCCGGTGACGTCGTATTGACCGGCACCCCGGGGGGTGTCGGCATCGCGGCGGACCCGCCGCGCTACCTGCGTGCCGGCGACGTCGTCGAGACCGAAATCGAGGGCATCGGCCTGCTACGCAATCGAATCACCGTGTCCCCCAATGATATCGAGCCCGCCCAGCGGGACGGAAAGGAATCATGATGACCAGCGACTCCACCATCCAGGCCGCTCCGATTGTCACCAGAGCCGGAGCGGAGTACACCGGGACGGCACAGTCCGGTGGCGCGGTGCGCGTCTCGGGCGTGAGCCCGCAGCACACCCCGGCGACCAAGATCTGGTACGGCAAGGTGACCAACGAACCCGGCTACCGATCCTTGCCCCATCACCACGGCGAAGCCGAGACCGGCGGCTATGTCCTCACCGGGAAGGCACGCATCTACTACGGGGAGAACTATCAGGAGTACGTCGACATGAGCGAAGGCGATTTCGTATTCGTGCCACCGTTCATGCCACACGTCGAGGTGAACATGAGCACCACCGAAAAGCTGGTCTGGCTGACCTGCCGCACTCCGGACAATATCGTTGTCAACCTGCCCGATGTCGACGATTCCATCCTGGTCGGATACCGGCGGGCGTGAGACTCGAGCTCGGGTCGCACCACCGGCCCGGGCCATCGGACCGCACGATCCGGACAGATGCCGCGCGCAGCGTATAGCCGAGCACGTGCCGCAACCATACCGTGCGTCCTATGACCGACATCACAACCGAAGCCGACGCGATTATCGTCGGCTCAGGGGTCAACGGCCTGGTGGCCGCGGCCGAGTTGGCACTGGCCGGCTGGTCGGTGCAGTTGCTGGAGCGCAATGCGGAGATCGGCGGATTCATCGCCACCGAGGAACGCACTCTTCCCGGCTACCGGCACGACACCTATTCGTCCTGGCATCCGTTGTTCGTCTCCGGCGCCGCCTATGCGAGCCTCGGACCCCACCTGCACGAACACGGACTCGAATTCCGCAACACCGAAGAATGGGTGACCGCCAGCGTTGCCGATGACGGCCGCGTCACCATCGCACACCGCGATCCGGAACGCACCGTCATGGAGTTCGCCGACCCCGGAGACCGGGCCGCGTATCTCGCGATGCTGGCCCGGCTTGCCGCGAGTGCGGCACCGATCGGCGGACTGATGGACGCCGAACTTCGCTCGCCGTCCACGCTCCGACCGCTGGCCGGTCTGATCCGCGGTGGGCGACGCGGCACTGAAGACTGGCTGCGGATGGCGCTCAGCAGCGGTCGCGGATTCGCGCGCCGCGAGTTCCGCGGCCACGAGGTCGATCACCTCTATGCCCCGTGGCTGCTGCACGCCGGTCTCTCTCCGGACCATGCTTCAGGCGGACTGATGATGCCATTGCTCGCGGCCACCCTGCACGGGGCCGGACTGCCGGTGGTTGCCGGCGGATCCGCCGGGCTGCTGACGGCGTTCGAGTCACTACTGCATTCCCTCGGCGTAGAGGTGCGAACTTCCACCTCGGTGGAGCGGATCCTAGTGGACCACGGCCGAGCAATCGGGGTCGTCGCCAATGGCCACGCCACCTACGCCCGCCGCGCGGTGCTCGCTTCGGTGACGCCAACCGCCTTGTACGACAAGCTGTTACCACCTGAAGCAGTGTCGTCCACCATCCGCGCCGAGGCTGCGACCTTCCGCTACGGCCGCGCGGAAATGCAAGTCCATGTCGCCTTGTCGGCGCCACTGGACTGGGCCGACACCCGATTGCGGGACATTCCGTTGATTCACATCTCCGATGGATCCGACAGCACCGGAATCGCCTGCGCCGAGGCCGAAGCCGGGCTGCTCCCCCGCCGACCGACCGTCGTCGTAGGCCAGCAGTACCTGCTGGACCCCAGCAGAGTGCCGGACGGCACGGCCGCACTCTGGCTGCAACTGCAGGAAGTCCCATTCGCACCGATGGGCGATGCGGCTGGAGCGCTGGATACAACTCACGGCTGGACCCCGGCGCTGGCACGGAGTTTCGCCGATCGGGTATTGGCGCGAATCGCGACCCACGCCCCCGACCTTCCCCGGAAAGTGCTCGCGGTCGACGTCATCACCCCGGCCGATCTGGCCGCACACAATCCGAATGCCGTCATGGGCGATCCCTACGGGGGTTCGTGCGAATTGGACCAGAGTTATCTGTGGCGCCCCCTGCCGTCCGCCGGACGGCATGCGACACCCGTGTCCGGATTGTGGCAGATCGGCGCATCCACGCATCCCGGCCCCGGCTTGAGCGGCGGATCGGGACACCTCGTAGCGCGAACGCTCACACGAAATCGCAAGCTGCGCAGACTGTTCCGCACACGTTGAACAGCGCCGCCGGTGGACTGCGCCGGCCGGACAACCGCCGCGTGCAGCGGATAGCTCGGCCCGACCAGCCGCATCAGACTTCGAAACCAGTTACTCACCACAGGAGCCACGATGTCTCTGCTCAACGCCGTCATCGAAGCGACCCGCTCCGGCGCTGTCGACATCATCGATCTCACTACTCCGTTGCAGGAGTCCACCCCGATCCTGCAGTTACCGCCGCCGCTGGCCAACACCGTCCCGTTCCGGCTCGAGGAGATCAGCCGCTACGACGACCGCGGGCCCGCCTGGTACTGGAACAACATCCACACCGGCGAGCACACGGGCACCCATCTCGACGCACCGGTGCACTGGTTGAGCGGCCGTGACGGACACGATGTCTCACAAGCCCCGATGCGCACACTGTTCGCGCCCGTTGCCATGATCGACATGACCGCCGAGGTCGCGGCCGACCCGGAATTCCTGTTGGAAGTCGATCACATCCGCCGCTGGGAGAAAGAGCACGGACCGCTCCCAGCGGGCGGCTGGCTGCTCTATCGCACCGGATGGGAATCCCGAGGTGAGGATGCCGCCGCGTTCACCAATGACGGGCACACACCCGGCGTTTCCGCCGCCTGCGCCAAATGGCTGGCCGAAGAGTCCGCACTGACCGGACTCGGCGTGGAAACCGTCGGCACCGACGCCGGCGCGGCCGCCGGGTTCGAACCGCCCTTCCCGTGCCACAGCCAGCTACTGGGCGCCAACAAATGGGGCCTGACCAGTCTGCGCAACCTCGCCCGGCTGCCCGCCACCGGCGCCCTGCTGATCGTGTCCCCACTGCCGATCGTAGGCGGGTCCGGCAGCCCGGCGCGGGTGCTCGCACTCGTCGAACGTGACGCCGGATAGGGGAGGGAAAACCATGGCGGAACGGTCTTTTACGAACGAGGTCGGCAAACTGCGGCAGGGCTGCGGCACTACCCTGCACGTGGAGGGGATCCTGGCGGTCACGAAGGCGCTGCTGCAGTCCGGCGTCGCCTATGTCGGCGGCTACCAGGGCGCACCGATCTCCCATCTCATGGACGTGCTCGGCGATTCCAAAGACGTACTCGACGAGCTCGGCGTCTATTTCGAAAACAGTGCCTCGGAAGCTACCGCGGCGGCGATGCTGGCCGCATCGGTGCACTATCCGCTTCGTGGCGCGGTGACATGGAAGTCAACCGTGGGCACCAACGTTGCTGCCGACGCCCTGGCGAATCTGGCCAGCGGCGGCGTCACCGGCGGTGCACTCATCATTCTGGGCGAGGACTACGGCGAAGGCTCCAGCATCATGCAGGAGCGTTCGCACGCGTTCGCGATGAAATCGCAGATGTGGCTGTTGGATCCGCGGCCGAACATCACCGCGATCGTGAACGCCGTCAAATCCGGCTTCGAATTATCGGAGGCGAGCAACACCCCTGTGTTCTTGCTGCTGCGGCTGCGCTCTTGTCACCTGCATGGAGCGTTCCAGGCCGAAGACAACAAGCGACCTCCGATGACGGTCACCGAAGCGACTCGGCAGCCCACTCGCGACGTGAGTCGAATCGTGTTGCCGCCAGCCAACTTTCAACACGAGAAGGAAAAGATCGAAAACCGATGGCCCGCCGCGGTGAAGCACATCCGCGACCACGGGCTCAATGAGGTGTTCGGCGATGACCTCGCCGACGTAGGAATCATCGTTCAAGGAGGGCTGTACAACACCCTCAACCGGTCGATGGAACTGCTCGGCTGCTCGGATGCGTTCGGCAACACTCGGGTACCGCTGTACGTAATGAACGTTGCCTACCCGGTGATCGACGAAGAAGTCATCGAATTCTGCACCGGCAAGCGCTCGGTGCTGCTGATCGAAGAAGGCCAGCCCGACTTCATCGAACAGAACATCAATGCCATCCTGCGCCGTGCCGGCATACCCACAGAACTGCACGGCAAGGACATGCTGACCATGGCGGGCGAGTACACCTCGCTGGTCGTCACGCGTGGAGTGCATACCTTTCTCAGCAGCTATCTGCCCGAGGTGATTTCTGCCGAACCCGCGCTCCTGCGCTCGGCCGACGATCCGGCCAGCCCGTTCGCGGTCCGGGTCGAGCCGCACACTGTGCGGCCCAGGCCCCCCGGGCTGTGCACCGGATGCCCGGAGCGACCCATCTTCAGCGGATTGAAACTCGCCGAACGCGAAACGGGCGAACATCACATCAGTGCCGACATCGGCTGTCACTTGTTTTCGATCAACGCGCCGTTCGATCTGGGGGCGACGACCATGGGCTATGGCCTCGGTTCGGCGGCTGCGGCGGCGCTGAACTCGAAGGGCTCCGACCGCCGAACCATCGCGATGATGGGCGACGGGGGCTTCTGGCACAACGGGCTGAGCAGCGGCGTCGGCAACGCGGTCTTCAACAAGAACGACCAGCTACTGGTAGTCGTCGACAACGATTACGCGGCCGCCACCGGAGGTCAGGACGTGCTCTCCTCGCACGCCGACCTGCCGACCCGCTCCACCAAACATCCCATCGAGAGGGCCGTCCGCGGCATCGGTGTCAAGTGGGCCAGGACAATAGCCGACACCTACGACGTCACCACCGTGCGCGACACCTTCGTCGATGCGCTCACCACCGATGAGACAGGGCCGAAAGTCCTTGTCATGCAAAGCGAATGCCAGCTCAACCGGCAACGACGTGAGAAGCCGCAGCGGGCACAGGCATTGCAGGCCGGCGAGCGGGTGGTCCGCGAACGTTTCGGCGTCGACCCGGAGACCTGCACCGGTGATCACGCCTGCATCCGCATCTCCGGCTGCCCGTCGCTGACCATCACCGACAACCCCGACCCCATGCGCACCGATCCGATCGCGACCGTGCTCGACAGCTGCGTCGGATGCGGAGTGTGCGGCGCCAACGCGCATGCGGCCGTATTGTGTCCGTCCTTCTATCGAACGGACGTTGTCTACAACCCCACCCGGCGCGATCGCATGCTGGCCCGGCTGCGCACCTGGTGGATCAACATGCTCGCGCGCGGAATAGAGCGCCGCGCCGCCGGATTCGAGGTAACACCATGACCGGTTGGTACACCGGACAGCGCCCCATAACACTCGCGATCCTGGCCATGGGCGGCGAAGGCGGGGGCGTACTCTCCGACTGGATCGTGGAAGTCGCCGAGTCAGCTGACTACTTCGCCCAGACCACGTCTGTGCCCGGTGTCGCCCAGCGCACCGGATCCACCGTGTACTACGTGGAACTGTTCCCACCCTCCAGAACCGGCCACACCATCGGAACCGGACGCGGCGAACCTGTGCTGAGCGTGTTCCCCACCCCTGGCGAAGTGGACATCGTGATTGCCTCCGAGCTGATGGAAGCGGCCCGCGCCGTCCAACGTGGTTTCACGACACCGGACCGAACCACCCTGTTCACCTCCACACACAGGGTGTATTCGATCGACGAGAAGATGGCTCTCGGCGATGGTCGGGTCGACAGCGCGACGCTGCTGGACGCGGCCCGGCGCGGATCGAAGCGGCTGATAGCGTCCGATTTCATGGCAGTAGCCGACCACCACCGCAGCGTGATCAGTGCGGCGTTGTTCGGCGCAGTGGCCGGATCCGGCGTATTACCGTTCACCCGAGAACAATTCGAAGAGCCGATTCGCGGCTTCGGCAAAGGGGTCGAACAGTCCCTGCGTGCGTTCGCCGACGGCTTCAGCGCCGCCGCCACACCGACAGTCACCGAACCCCCGATCCCACCGCGAACTTCACAGCCAGTGGAATTAACCCTTATCCCCCGGCCGCTCACCGCCGACGAGCGGAAGACACGAGAAAATAAGCGCCGCAACGAAATAGCCGCGTCCGACCCAGGAGCTCTCGTCGGCCCCAAACTGCGGAAGCTCGCGGAGACCGTCAGAGATCTCCCGCCTGCGGCGCGGTCCATGACCCTGCATGGCCTGGTCCGCACCGCGGTGTATCAGGACACTTCGTACTCTCGGCTATATCTGAGTCGCGTAAGGGAGTTCGCGGCAGTAGATCCAGATGCCGAGGGCAGCGCCCTGCTCACCACCGAAGCAGCCCGGCAGATCGCACTGTGGATGTGTTATCAGGACACCATTCAGGTTGCGCTGCAGAAAATCCGGCGACACCGCATGGATCGCATCCGCTCCGAGGCGCGTGCCGAACCGGACCAACTGATTCAGGTCCGCGAGTACCTCCACCCACAGATCGACGAGATCACCGACACCATGCCGGCTCGAGTTGGCTCGGTCCTGCGCCGCTCCAGCACATTCCAACGGCTGGTTCGAAAGTTGACCCGCCGAGGCATGACCGTCAACACCAGCTCGATCACCGGCTACACCGCCCTGTCGATAACGGCCCGACTTCGCCCTTTGCGCCCACGATCGTTGCGCTATCAGCGCGAACAGCAAGCCATCAACGAATGGCTGAAAGCAGCATCGACCACCGCCCTACTCGATGCCGACCTCGCTCGCGAGATCCTCGAATGCCAATGTGTGCTCAAGGGCTACGGCGCCACCTTCGAACACGGCGCCGACAGTTTCGGAAAACTCATGCACGCTGCCCACAAACTGACCGGGCACCCTGATGCAGCCGAACGACTCTCGAAACTTCGGGCGGCCGCACTCGCCGACGAGACCCACACAGCTCTGACCATCGAGCTCGCTGCAGCGGTGCCCAGCTGACAATCCTCTGAAGGCAACGCGTC
Organism: Nocardia sp. NPDC051981; assembly: GCF_040680715.1. Taxonomy (NCBI): domain Bacteria; kingdom Bacillati; phylum Actinomycetota; class Actinomycetes; order Mycobacteriales; family Nocardiaceae; genus Nocardia; species Nocardia sp. NPDC051981. The sequence goes on from NZ_JBFAXK010000025.1 coordinate 95,336, forward strand.
GGGCATCTGCGCACGACCGGCGCTTGCCTGGGTCGTCGTAATCGTGGGCTCGGCATTGCGTGTCGACGAGTTCCGCGGCCCCGGGAACCTGGCGGCCGACCCGGCGGATCGCCGCAAATCTGCGTCACCGTGCCCGGGGGGGAGGCGACCGCGTCGAATCCTACAGAATCCAACGCGCGGCGTGTCCTGCCTTGCCGCACACAGGTTTCGGCGGCAACCACACGCTCGGAATCGAAGGTCCGATTCGGTCGATCCGAAGCCGCGAGTCACCGCCCCCAATACGTCAGCGACGCACGGCTAGAACCACGCCGGCGTTCCGTCAGTGTGACGTCGGCACCACGGGCATACCCAGGGTCTGAAAGGACCCCGACGATATCGAGGTGGACAGATAAGCGGAGTGGTGGACGTCATCGGCCAACAGCGAGACGTCCTCGACCCGGCCGCCGGTCTCCAGCTGGACGCAGCGCCGCGCTCCATGCGTGAAGACCAGATGTGTCTCCACCATCGCGGATTCGGCCAGCGCGCGCAGCAGGACGATACCTGGTTGCGCGCGCTCTAACCTGATCTGCCGACGACAAGGCGGGGCTTGTGGGCGGTGCAGACCACGTCACGTTCTTTCGGCCGCGATGGCGACGGGTGAACGGTGAGGCTACGTCCGCCACCTTGCCACGACGGCGTCCATGTCGCCGTCGCCTGGCACGGGGATGTGGCGTGCACCGGGAAACCGGTGTGCGGGTTCGGTATACGCGCGTTGTTGTACCAGACGAGCGATATTGGCCCGGTAGATGTCGTCGACCGCGGCGTGCCGCCCGGGCTCACGGTCGAGCCAAAGATTGGCCGGATGGATCGGCCGGTCGTACATACGCTGGAACAACTCAGTGCGAATGTCCTTGAGCCAGTTGGAGTTCAGATTCATCATCCGATACTGGCGGAGCGCCTCGACATCCACCGGCGCGGCAATGATCGCGTTGGCGCCCGACGATACCCGCCCGATCACCTGACCGTGATAGTCGACGATGTGCCCGTTGCCGCCGGCGATGTCCACGGGATGCTCGGCGGCGGGGCTCGAGTAAACCGGCCCGGTGTTCGGGCACACCATGTACACCCCGTTGAAGTGCGCGTGCGCCCGATTCTGCAGCAGCCAGGTGCCTCCAGCGTCCGGACCGGCCGCGGTCATCGGCACGGCTTCGCTGGGTCGGTACACCACCTCCGCGCCGTTGAACGCCAGGGCCCGAACGGCTTCCGGGTACTCGCCGTCGCTGCAGCACAGGGTGCCGATGTTGCCGATGTCCGGGGTCCGCAGCACCGGATAGAAGGCGTCGATGCCGTCGCCGAACAGCTCGACCCACCGATCGTAGACATCGTGCGGGGTACACGAATGCTCCCGGCACCACACATGGTTCTTGGCGGCCCGATGGACGATCTCACCCTGCGGCGAGATCACCACCATGACATTGAAGAACCGGTCCGCGATGACCTCGGGCCAGCGGGCCTTGCACTGGACGATGAGGTAGGTTTCGTACAGCCGGGCCAGCGCAGCGAGACGATCGGTCTCCGGGCCGGGTATATCGATGAAAAGCTCTCTGGCGCACCGGCTGTGCGGCAGATCGAAGATCTCGTCGGTGAAGCCGGTGAGAGCCCCTTCGGCCAGAGCGACGAGTTTCACCGGCAGGTTGATGCCGACGATCGACACCGCCGCGTGAATGGTCTCCTCGATCGTGTCGAGGTTGCGCGCGATGTGGTCGCGCGCCCCGATGCCGTGAACGATGGTCGACAACCCGACCGCCATATAAGGCGCGACCGGTGTTGCCCCGGCGGCTTGGCCGGTCATTCCGCACCACACCATTCGATAGCGGCGACCGCTTCCGGCGTGTCCGGCGCGAGCGTTCGCACCCGCCCGCCGGTGATGATCGTGTTGGTCATCGTTGTCCTCCACTGCCGACCGTTGCGTCCTGTGCGCACAGCGTATCTCATGTTTTCTCCAAATGGAGAAGTTTTCAGTGTCTGGACGCAAGCGGTGAGCGGGGCCAACAAGTCCCTCGGGGGCGCCCAGTGCCCTCGCCGATCAGGTCCGCGATCATCTTGTCCATCGCGGCGATGACGTAGAACAGGAACCGGCCGGCCGGGGTGGTGGTGAAGATGCCCTTGTCCCACTCGGGGCGCCACACGAGCTTGCTGGAGGCCATTATGAGTCGCCGTCGGCGCGTTGCACGCAGACGAACCGGTCGATGCCGAATCGACGGAACTGGCGCCGGCGCCGGGCCGACAGCTGCTGCGCCGCCGCGGCGGCATCGACAATCTCGGGTGAACCGACGGCGTAGACGCGGCCTTGGTACTGGATCGTTGCGGTGCCGGAGTACTGCAGATTACGCAGCCAATCCACATGGGTCCCATAGGGAAGCGGGATGAGGAACCCCTCGGCGACCGGTTCGGCGACGACCGGAGTGGCATAGGGCTTCCCGGTCCGTCGGCCGGTGTGCCGGATCACCGACGCATACCAGTGCCTGCGGCCGGCCAGCCGCATCATGACCGGATTGGTCACGTACTTGTTGAACACGCGCACTGCATCACGCGCCGATGCCGCCCGAGGAGCCGGTGCCGGAGTGTCGGCCATACCGTCAGTTTCGCGCAGCGCAGGTCCGCAGCCCAGGGCCGATCGCCCCCGACCGCACGGCCGTTTGGACGTTTGACCGTGGTGGGCGCGAACAGCGCATCGCCCAGCGAGGCCCTCACGGCCGGGCGATGCCGCGATGATGGCGCCGATCATCGAGGCCAGTCCGCTCACCACCGTGGTTCGCTGTCGCGGATGAGTACCGAAGAGCCCATCGACTGCTTCCGGCCCGGCAGTCGGCGCCCGTCCCGTCGGAGGCCGAACAGGGCCTATGGCAGGGCACAAAGACCTCAGTCAACGCCGGCCGGCGCGAGTACTGTCGCCGATGAGTGCCTTCGAAACCGAGAATCTCCGATTCGAGAAGATCTCATGACCGACATCCGGACCGGTACCGAAGCTCGGGCCGTCGATCACAGCAGCGACGCAGCCACTGCCGACACGGCTGTGGCCGATCGCAGCCCGGCCCGGTTCGCCGAGGTGGACGCAATGGTCGACACGGCGAGCGCCGCGGCGAAGGCGTTTCGCGAACTCGATCAACAACAGGTCGATGCGATTGTCGAGGCAATGGCCCGCGCCGGGATCAGGGCGGCGCCCGAGCTGGCGCGGGTGGCTATCGAGGAGACCGGTTTCGGCGTGTTCGAGGACAAGGTCGTCAAGAACTACGTTGCCACCGAGTTCCTCTACGACTATCTGCGCGACAAGAAGTCGGTGGGCGTTATCGAGGAGGACGCCGAGCGCAGCATCGTTCGCGTCGCCGATCCGATCGGAGTGGTGTTGGCGATCACCCCGGTCACCAATCCGACGTCCACCGTGCTGTACAAGGCGATCGTGGCCGCCAAGACGCGCAACGCGATCCTCTTCCGGCCGTCGCCCGTCGCCGTGCGGTCGTGTGAACGCACTGTCGAGATCCTTCGGCGAGCCGGGGAGGCGGTGGGTTTACCCGCAGGCGCGTTGCAGGTGATTCCCGACGCCGCCCACGAGGTGACCCACTATCTGTTCGGGCATCCGGGGGTCGACTTCATCTGGGTGACCGGTGGCCGGAAGATCGTCGCCCTGGCCAACGCGGCCGGAAAGCCCGCGCTGAGTGTCGGTCCCGGCAACGCGCCCATCTACCTGCATCGCACGGCCGACATCAAGGCCGCCGTCGTCGATATTTTGATCTCGAAGACTTTCGACGCATCGGTGATCTGCCCTGCCGAGCAGACCTGCATCGTCGACGATGCGATCTATGACGCCACCGTCGCCGAATTCGAGCGGATGGGCGCGCACCTGCTCACCGAGGAGCAGTCCGATGCCCTCGCGGAATTCGCGTTCGGCTGCGGCGAGACGGCCAACCTCGACGCTCTCGGCCGCCAGGCACCCGACCTGGCCGCCCGGGCCGGATTCGCCGTGGACCCATCGGTCAAGATTCTCCTCGCGCCGCTGCCGGCCGAACTCGACCGGCTCGACACACATCCGCTGGTGCGCGAGAAGCTGATGCCGGTTCTCGGGCTGGTGCGCGCCCGCGATGTCCAGCACGCCATCGATGCCGCGGTCCTCGTCACCGAGCAGGGGGGCCTCGGGCATACCTCCGCGATCTACGCCAACGACAAGGCTGTCGTCGACGCCTACAGCCTGGCTGTGCGCACCGGGCGGATCCTGGTCAACGCGCCCACGGCGGTCGGGGCCCTCGGCGGGATCTACAACAACCTCACCCCGACCTTCTCCCTCGGCTGCGGCACGTGGGGCGGTTCGAGCACCACGGAGAACGTCAACTACATGCAGTTGCTCAACATCAAGACGGTCTCGTATCGGCGCAGCCCGCCCCAGTGGTTCCGCGTCCCGTCGAACACGTTCTTCAATGCGGGGGCGCTCGAGAACCTGCTGAATATCGAGTGCGACAGCGTCCTCATCATCACCGACGCGCTGAGCGAACAGCGCGGGGTGGTGGACGAATTCCGCGGCAAACTGCGCGCGCGGCACATCAAGATTTTCAGCGAGGTCGAGCCGGAGCCGGGCGAGGCCACCGTCCGGCGCGGCGTCGAGTTGCTCGAGGCATACCAGCCCGACGTGCTCATCGCCGTGGGCGGCGGATCCGTGATCGACGCGGCCAAGGCGATCCGCCTGTTCTACGAGCACCCTGAGAAGGATCTGTCCGAACTCACTTTGCCCTTCCTCGATCCACGCAAGCGCATGGCCGACTACCCGCAGGATCCGCACACGGTGCGACTGGTGGCGGTGCCGACCACCGCGGGCACCGGATCGGAGGTCTCTCCCGCAGCGGTGCTGACCTTGGAAGACCGTAAGGAAACATTGGTCGACTATTCCCTGGTGCCCGATATGGCGATCGTGGATCCGCTGCTCACCGTCTCGATGCCGCGGACCCTGACCGCCGACACCGGTATAGACGCCCTCACCCACGCCCTCGAGGCCCTGGCCTCGGTCTTCGCCTCGCCCTATACCGATGCGTTCTGTGTGCAGGCGGCGCGGCTGATCTTCGAGGCGCTTCCCCGAGCCTGCGACGATCCCCGGGATCTGCGCGCCCGCACAGATATGGCCAATGCCGCCACGCTGGCCGGCCTGGCGTTCTCCAATGCCTTCGTCGGCACCAATCATGCTCTCGCCCACGCTGTCGGCGCCCGGTTCGGCATCGCCCACGGCCGTGCGAACGGCGTCTTCCTGCCGCACACCCTGCGCTACAACGCCGGCCTGCCGACGAAGTTCATGCCCGCTCCTGGCTACTCGGCCTATGTCGCCCCCGAGAAGTACGCCGAACTCGGGCGGATCGTCTTCGGCGGGCACGAACCCGGAGAAAGCCGCCGCCGGCTCTTCCAGGGTGTGCAAGACCTGCTCGACCGGCTCGAAATGCCGCGCACACTTCGGGAGATCGGCATTCCCGAGGACGAATTCCTCGCGGCCCTACCGGAATTGGCGATGACCGCATTCCAGGACCTGAGCAATCGCACCAACCCGCGGATGCCGCTGCTCAGTGAGATCACCACGCTGCTTCGCCTCGGTTACTACGGGGACGGTGACCATGCCGACCGATAGCGCCACCAGGACCGTGCGGGTCCAGGCGCCGCGGGCGACGGTGCTCGCGACGATCCGCGACCTGAACAGCCAGCCGGAGTGGATCCCCGAGATCCGCCAAGCAGAGGTACTCGAGATCGATGAGCAGACCGGATTGCCGGTGACCGCCCGGTTCACGGCATCCGCGCCGGTCGGCACCGACAGCTACACCCTCAGATACCGTCACCGTGACGACGGCATGAGTTGGTCCATGGTGCAGGGGCGGTTGCAGACCGGTCAGGAAGGCCATTACCAGCTCGACGAAATCACGCCGGACACCACCTCCGTCACCTATCAGCTGACCATTCGTCACAACCTGCCGCTGCCCGGCTTCATCCGCAGCAGAGTCATCAAAGGATTGGTGGACAGCACACTGACCGGTTTGCAGCAGAGGATTGAATTGAGCGGTGGATCTCGGCGAGACCGGCCGCTATGACCAGAATGAAGTGCGCGCCGGGGCCGTGGCCGGCCGCGCCGTGGAACGCCCTGGCGATGGCGCGGTGGTCGGGCAGACTCGTCAGTTTCCGCGTCTGCCGGTTTCGCCCAGTCGGCGGTGCAGCTTGCGGACCGCCGAGCGGTACGCTCCGGGATCGACGGGCAGCAACCACTGGCGTAGGCGGGCCGCGGGGCCGAGATTGATGCCCACCTCGTCGAGCACCTCGTCGATGTGCCGCACCGAGAACGGGATGATGTTCGTGCCGTTGGCCTGTTTGCCTTCGGTTCGCTCGATCATCCAGGCCAGTCGGCGTTCGGTGAACGCCCGGCGGTCCGCCGGATCGGGAAGCACGGCGCCGTCGCCGAGATAGCTGATCACCCACAGCACCGCCGCTTCGACGCTGAGCGGGCTCAGCAGGGAGGAGCCGTAGCCCACGAAGAACAGGCGCGGCACGTCCAGGGGCAGGATCTGGCGGTAGAGCAGGAAGTTGCCGTCGGCGTCGGTCACCCGATGCCGGATGTCCTCGGTGAGGAACGGCGTCTCCTGCTTGAATCCCGTGGCGCAGACCACGACATCGGCCGCGCGCACGGTACCGTCCGACAGCGCCACGGTCGGCCGGCCGTCCTTGTCGTAGAGCCCGGTGATGACCGCACCGCGATGGAAGTCGATGACCCCGTCGCGGATCTTCTCGTAGAACCCTTCGGTGGCCAGGCTCACCGCGTGGCGGACGATCCGTTCGAAGCGGCCTTCCGGCACCAGGCCGAGACGGTCGAACATCAACTGCCGCCGCGTGATCCACTCGACTGCGCCCAGCAAACCGGTACGCACGAACCGTCCCGGCCCGGTGAGGAACCGGGCCGCGCCGCGCTGGTCGACGTGCTCGAACAACGCCTCGCTCAGGCGGGTGAGCAGGATGTATTTGTAGGTGAGGAAACCCGCGAGCCGGCGCGGCATCTTCCAGGTGACCTCGCGCGCGACCACGGTCGTCGACTCGGCCACCTCGCTCAGCGCCTCCGCGATATCGCAGGCCGACTTGCCGTACCCGACCACCACGATGTCCTTGCCCACCGCGTCGGCGAGATCGTTGAATTCCGAGGCCGCGCAGACCCTCCCGCCCGCGGTGCGGAAGTCGTCGAGGCCTGGGTATTCGGGGACGAACGGGTCGCAGAAGATACCGTTGGCGACGATGAGCTGGTCGAACTCCGACGAGGACACCACGTCGGTCGCCACATCCCTGGCGATCAGCGTCCATACCCCGGCGGATTCGTCCAGGTCGGCGGTGAGCACTTCGGTATTCAGCCGGATGCAGTCGGCCAAGGCGAACCGCGAGGCATAGTCGGCCAGGTAGGCCTGCACCTGCGCGCCGGTGGGGAACTGCGGATAATGCCGGGGCATCGGGAAATCCGAGAACGCGTAGGTGCCCTTGTTGTTCTGTGTTGTGACGCCCGGATACTGCCGTGTCCGGCTCCACACGCCGCCGACATCCGGTGTGCGGTCGAAAACGGTGACGTCGTAGCCGAATTCGCGTAGCAGTTTGGCCGAGCACAATCCGGCCACCCCCGCGCCGACGATCGCGATTCTCATCGGGCCTCCATCGCGAGTTCGCCGGCGGCCTGCTCCCGCAATAGTTCCAGGGCGATGTCGATGGTCATGTCCTGCTGGCCGCCGACACAGCGCTTCGCGCCGATGCGGTAGAGGATCTCGTGCGAGGCCACGCCGTAGCGCGCCGCGGCGCGCTCGGCGTGCAGCAGGAAACTCGGGTACACCCCGGCATAACCCTGGACGATCGAGGACCGGTCCATGACCGGCAGCCGGGTGATGTGCGGCTTGACGACTTCCTCTGCGGCCGACAGCAAGACGTCCTTGTCGACCCCGGTCCTGACGCCGAGCCTGTCGAAGACCGTTGCCAGTACCTCGGTGCCGATATTGCCTGGGCCGACTATCGCGGCCGTGATCATGGGCATGGTGACTCCTGTTGTGCCGCGGTGTGATTCACTCGGCGGCGAAGTGGGTTGCCAGCGTCCCCAGGCCGGCGAATTCGATGTGGAAGCTGTCGCCGGGGGCGCACCGGGAGTGCGGCGGTCATGGAGCCGGGGATGACGATCTCGCCCCGCTCCACCGCGACGCCGACCGTGCCGAGCGTGTTGGCCAGCCAGACCAGGGCATTGATCGGCGAATCCAGCACGGCGGCACTGGTCATACGCCGGCTCCGATCGCGGAGCCGGCCTCCCGGAAGAACTGGTCGACGAGCTGCTGGAAGCGCTGGGCATGCTCGATCTGGGTCCAGTGCCCGCAGCGGCCGAAGGCGTGCAGCTGGGCGTTCGGGATGGTGCGGAACATGTGCAGCGAGGCGTCCAGCGGCACCACGCGGTCCTCGCGCCCGTGCAGGATCAGCACCTCGTGCTCGATGGCGGCCAGCAGTTCGTCGGGGACGATCTGGGCGTCGAGCCAGCGTTGCCGCGGCGGCGGGAACACCTGCTCGAAGGCTTCCTGCGCGCCCGGCCGGATCGTGGCGCGGTAGCGCAGTTCGGCCAGTTCGTCGGTCACCAGTGACCGGTCGAAGGCCATGATGTCCATGATCTTCTTCATATTGGCCACCGACGGCGTATAGCCCCAGAGCTGATCGAGTTCGTCGGTGAAGGCCATCTTCACTCCACCCGCGCCCATGAGCACGATGCGGTCCAGCCGCTCGGGATGCCGGGTGGCCAGGTGAAGCGCGAGACCGCCGCCGAAGGAATTACCGACCACGTGCGTCTTCTCGACGCCCAGACCGTCGAGCAGCGCCAGGATCTGGTCGATCCAGCTGTCGAAGATGGCGAACTCGGCTGGTTCCGGCAGCGAGGTGTAGCCGAAGCCGACCAGGTCCGGCGCGATCACCCGGAACCGTTCGGACAGTACGGGAATCAGCCCGCGCCAGTTCGCCCAGGCGGAGACGCCCGCGCCCGAACCGTGCAGCAGCAGCACCGGGCTGCCTTCACCCACATCGTGGTAGTTGGTGTCGAAAGAACCCGTGCGCAGGCTCAGGCCGATCTCGGGATTGGTGGTCGTCATCGTGTACTCCGTTCGCGACAAAGAGAATTCATCCGGCCACCGCCACGGCGGCCAGCAGTTCGTCCTGCACCCGCGCAGGCGCCGGGTAGGCCCGCTTGCTGTGGCTCAGCCCGGTCTGCACCAGCAGTTCGCACATCTTGTAGGCGACGACTCCGGGATTGATCACGGGGACCTCGAGGACCCGCTCCAGGTGAGCGTGCGACTGGTGCATGGTGGTGGACCCGAGCAGGATCACATCCGCCCCGTCCTCGTCGATGGCCGCGCGCGCCTCGCGTTCCAGCGCGGCGAACACGAAATCCTCCTTGCCGGCGAGGAGTTCGGCGGTATCGGGCGGCACCCCGATATCGCGCACCGATGCCAGCCGCGCGGTGAGACCGTGCTCGCGGGCGGCCTTGTGGTACAGCTCGTGCCACTGCGGCCACATGGTGACGACCGAGAACTTCTTGCCCAGCAGTGCGGCCAGCAGCATGGACGCCTGGCTGGGGGCCACCACCGGGATGCTGAGCCGCGAACGCAGCGCGGCCAGTGCCGAATCGCTCATGGAATTCACGCACACCGCGGCATAGCCCTGCTCCTCCGCACGGCAACCCGCGTCGAGTACGAAGGCGTCGGCGAGCGTGGTCTCGTAGGCGCTGTCGAGGGTCGTACCGCCGGCGCGCGCGGAGACGAAGACGTTCTCGAAGCCAGGATGCACGACCGCGGGCGGGATCTGGGCGGCGAAGGCGTCGAGGGCTTCCGGCGGTACCGGGACGGGCACGATATTGAGTACACGATGGGTCACAGTGCGAGGTCCTCTCGGGAGCGGGTGAGGGTGTCGATCACCGCGTACGCGACGGCGCGGGTCGCGGTCATGACGTCGGATACGGAGGCGACCCCCATGCCGCCGAGCCCCTCGTTGAGTTCGGCGGGCGCGGCGGCGGGCGGCCATGGATAGCCAATGCGGGCGCACGGCACCCCGAGGCGGCGGATGAGCGTGCCATCGGTCTGCCCGCCCAGCAGCGGGGTGGATTCGTAGGCGCGGCCCTCCACCTCTTCCCAACCGCGGCGGCATGATTGGACGATCCAGTTGCCCGGGTCGGTCATGCCGCCGGGCAGAGAACCGTACATCTCCCAGTCCAGTTCGATGTCCTGTTCCGCGGCGCGGATGCGAGCGATCAGGTCGGCGAACTGGTGGCGGACCTCGGCGGGTGTGGTGCGCGGGTTGACTCGCACATCGAGGTAGATCTCGGTGGTCGCCGAGGGGAAGGCCGGCTTGTCCGGGTTTCCTGACCGCAGGGCCGAGATCCAGCCCTCGGGAATGGTGGACCCGGAGGTATTCCGCGCGGTGTATTCGGGCAGCCACGCCTCGATGTGCTGGACCACCCGGGCGCCAGGCACGATCGACGACCGGAAACCCGGTGTGCCCCTGCTGATTCCGGCGTAGCCGAAGGTGCCGCGCACCGACACCTTGAACCAGCACATGCCGGGTTCCTCGGGATAGACCGCCCACCACGGCTTGAACACGATGGCGTGATCGGGCATCGCGCCGTGGGTGAGCAGATGGAAGACGCCGCTGCTCATTCCGGTGTGGTCGCGGGTGCTCATGGTGACCGGCATGCCGCCCCCGGCGAAGCCGAGCGTGAGATCGCCGGTGAGCGGTATGCCCGCGTCGGCCACGGCGTGCGCGACCTCGATCAGCCCGGCCACCATGCATTTCGGGTTCGAGGCGCCCAGGCCGATGACGAGATCGCCCTCGACCCGAGCCTGGGGCAGCATGTCCGGCCGCAGTGCGGGTCCCACCCAGGGGACGTCGGCCTCGGGATCGATGTGGGTGTCGAGAGGCGCGTACAGCAGCAGCCGGCTGCCGCCGCCGTTGCCGCGGATCTCGCCGAGCACATTGCCGGTGTGCTCGCTCATCGGCTGGTAGGCGGCGTCGATTCCGACCTCGCTGCGCAGGTACCCGGCAAGGAATTCCGCTGCCCGCCGCTCCTGCCCGGTGGGGCTGTGGATGTTCACCAGCGAGACCAGCAGGTCGCGAAAACGGTTGGGGTTCAGGCGTTCACAGACGGCGTCGTACATGGCGCGCCGTTCCTCGTCCAGCGGTACGGACTGGACGCTATCGGTCCCGTGGGGGTCCTGTTCGCGGGTGATGGCCGTATTCATCACAACTCCTCCGAAAGCGGGCAGCGCCGGGCCAGGTCGAGGCGGTCGGTGAGGCAGGTGGCAATGCGCACCAGCGCGTGATCGGTGTGGGGCGGGCCGATCAACTGGAGCCCGAGGGGCAGTCCCCGTTCGCCCGTGCCGACGGGCAGCCCCATCGCGGGCGTTCCGGCGACGCTGGCGAGCTTGTTGAACACCGGGTCACCGGTGCTGGTCAGTCCCTCCGGGGCCTCGCCGGTCGCGGCCAGGGTCAGCAGCACGTCCACGCGCCGATGGGCTTCGGTCACGAAGCGCCGCGCGGCGCGCAGCACCGTTCGCGCGCATTGGATCTCGCTCGCGGTGGCGAGTTCTCCCAGGGTGAGGAAGCGCGCCAGTTCGTCGCTGATGCGGTCCGCGCCCGGGCGATCGATGCGCTGAGCCAGGGCCGCGGCAGCCTCGGCCGCCATGATCAGCGTGTGCGCGGCGTCGAGGTCCGCCAGCTCCGGGGGCACCACGATGTCGACCACGCCGACACCGTGGGCGCGCAGCCCGTCGGCGAACTCCTCCAACTGCCTGGCCGCAGCCGGAGTGGCCCGATCCGCCCACGGCGGCCGTAGCACGCCGACTGTAAGTTCCCTTGTGACAGGCAGCGATTCGTCGACACTGCGATCGGCGACGGCATCGTCGACCGCACCGAGCCACACCGGGTGGCGCGCAAACGCGCCGAGGGTGTCGAAGGTCAGTGCCACCGGCAGGACGCCGTCGAAGGCCCAGCGGCCGTAGGTCGGTTTGAGGGTGAACACCCCGCAATAGGAGCCGGGCCGCAGCACCGATCCGGCGGTCTGGGTGCCGAGCGCGATCGGCACCTGACCGTCGGCGACCGCCGCGGCCGACCCGCTCGACGAACCGCCGGGGGTGTGCCCGAGGTGGTGGGGATTGCGGGTGGATGTCGGGTGGTAGGTGGCGAATTCGGTGGTGGTGGTCTTGCCGAAGATGAGCGCTCCCGCGCGCCGCAGCCGCTGGATCACCTCGGCGTCGCGACCAGGGCGGTGCCCGGCCCACAGCCGCGAACCGTAGCCGGTCGGCTGGTCCGCGGTGTCGATGATGTCCTTCACGCCGATCGGGATGCCGTGCAGCGGTGAATGTCCCGGCTCGGTGTCGAGCTCGCGGGCGCGGGCCCGGATCAGCTCCGGGTCCAGAAACGCCCACGCGCGGATCTCGCTGTCGCGCTTGTCGATCCGGTCCAGATAGCGTTCGACCGCCGCGGTGGCCGGCGCGCAGGCGTCGAGCTCGTGCCGGACCGCCTGATCGATGTCCATCTCAGCGCGCCTTCTGCACTTCGTGTCCCCAGCGGGCCGGTGAACCGTAGGTGCGCACCGACCAGTCCTCCCCCACCAGGTCGCCGCCCCAGCCGATCTCGATGCCGAAACCCGAAGGGGTGCTGACGTAGAAGGAGGTGACGCCGTCGTTGGTGTGCCGGCCCAGGGTCATCTTCAGGCCGATCCCAGCGGCATTGACCCGGTCGTAGGCGCGCCCGACATCGTCGAGGGTGGCGGTTTCGATCATGAGATGGTTGAAATCGCCGCCCTGGAAGCCGAAGCACTCGTTCATCAGCGCCAGGCTGTGGTGGCGGGCATTGCAGTGCAGGAAGGTGGCGTCCGCACCGTCCCAGGCGATGTAGTCGGTGAGCTCGAAGCCGAACACCCGCGTGTAGAAGTCCACCGCCGCCGGATAGTCCTTGCACATGTACACCACATGCCCGAGACCCAGCTCGCCGGTGACGAATCCACTGATGACACCGCCGGTCTGGACGGGATGATGGTCGGTGAGCGGTCCCCAGCAGATCTCGGTCGGAAAACCATCGCGATCACGGAAACGGAAGGCGGACACCGCATTCGGCGGATCCTCACTGTCTGCGTGGGTCCACTCGATATCGATGCGCTCGGCGGCCACCGCGTCGGCCAGCTCGCGCAGTTCGCCCGGCGAATCAACCTCCCAGGTGACCCGGCGGATCCGGTCCTGCGCCGCGGGATACAGGGCGAGCCGATGCGGCCGATCGTCCAGGCGCACCAGGAGCGGATCGGTTTCCGCGCCACGCGGGCGGGTATCGAGTTCGAGGATGTCGACGAGCAGGTGCTCCCAGGCCGCCATATCCGATACGTCGACGGCGAGAGCGCCGAGGCGGGCGATACTCATGGTGATGTCTCGATTCGTGCGATTGCGGCAACCGGGGCCGCGAAAGATGTTCAGCTGGGAAGGAATTGCTCGGAGTGAATGCGCTCGCGCGGCAGGCCGAGTTCCTGCAGCCGAGCGTGGGCGGCGTCGAGCATGGCGGGCGGGCCGCACAGGTAGGCCGAGGTGTCGGGGGCGATATCGTCGGCGGTGAGCGCGTCGACGGGGTTGCCGCACACCAGATCCGTCCGCTCCACGGGTTCATCGACGGTGACCCGCACCGACAGGTTCGGCATGAAGCTGCGGCGACCGTCGAGCTCGTCGAGATGGAACAGGTCCCGCTCCCGGGCGCAGCCGAAGACCAGCCGGATGGGCGCGCGGTCCCTGACCGTTTGCAGCGATTCGAGGATCGACAGCATGGGAGCCAGCCCGGTGCCGCCCGCCAGCAGCAGGATCGGCCCGGACTGTCCCGACAGCCCGAACGAGCCCAGCGGACCCTCCATCGCGAGTTCGTCGCCCGCGGCCGCCCGCTCGCGCAGATACTCCGACATCGCGCCCTGCGGTAGCACCCTGATGGTGAAGGCGAGGCGGCGTTTGCTGCGCTCACCCGACGCCATGGAATAGGAGCGCCATTCGTCGGTGCCCGGCACCCGCAGGCGGACGTACTGCCCGGCCCGGAAGGAGAACGACACCGACTTGGGTACGGCGACTTTCAGCTCGGCCACGGTATCGGCCAGCCAGTTCAGCTCGGTGAGCTTCACGGTGGTGAGCACCACCGGGTTGTCGTCGAGCATGGCAGCCGGATAGTCCAGTTCCACCTCGGCGTCGCCGTGAGCGTGCGCCTGGCACAGCAGCCGCATGCCATCGGCGATCTCGTCGCCGCGCAGCGGATACACGCGGCCCTCGGGCATCGACACCGCTCCGGTCGACACCCGTCCCACACATGTGCCACAGGTGCCGATACCGCACTGATGGACCAGCCGGGTCCCGGCCGCAGTCGCCGCGTCGAGCACGGAAATGCCCTCGGGTACCTGGATCTCCTTGGTGGTGTCGGCGAACTTCAAACGCACGCAGTGGGTTACGGGCGCCACGGCGGTGTCCGGCACGGGGTCGATCGGAGCGATGGTCATGCTCAGTCCTCGTCCAGGTAGGGGGATTCGAAGAAGCCGCGCGGGTGCCGGGCCGCCATCTTGCGCCATGCGATGATGGAATAGTCCATGTCGCAGAGGATTTCGTTGTTCCACCCGTCGAAGCGGGTGTAGTGCTCCTCGGTGGCCTCCCGAGCGAAGACGTCGCTGTTGTTGAAACCCTCCAGGGCCAGCGGCTTGAAGAAGTGCTCGTACTTGAAATCGAATTCGCGGCGCTCGTCGTCGCTGCCGACGCGGGTGGCCACGATCTCCCAGTACTCGTGATGATGGTCGTCGATCGGGACATAGAACTCGTACTGCACGTGATCGGTGATGGGCCAGTGCTCGACCATCAGCACACCGGGCACCCACAGCGAGGTGCGGAAGTAGTGCGAGACCGTTCCGCGTGCCTTGATGTCGACCTTCGGGTTCTCCAGCACCGGCTTGTACAGATCGGGCCGGTCGTAGCGGTTCATCACGCCCTTGGGGCCGTCCGGAACGTCGATCTCCTCGGTCGCGTTCTCCGACAGGGCGTTCACGCCCAGCGGCAGGGCGCGGTCGAGCGCGACCAGGATCTGGTTGTCCCAATGGACCAGCAGGTGGCCCGGGTCCAGGCCGTTCTCGGCGGCGAGCCGCCAGTTGCCGACCAGCTTGCGGTGGATGCCGCGCACCACGATGCCCTCGTCCATGAGGTGGGGCACGGGAGTGTCGTTGGGGTCGTTGGTGACCCGGATCGGCAGGTCGGCCTCCAGCGGCGGCGGGGTGCCGTAGTCGCGGTCGCCCACGAAGACGAAGATCAGGCCGTTGACCTCTTCCACGGGATAGGTCCGCAGGCCCGTGGTGCCGATCAGCGAATCGTCCGGATTGCCGACGATGGTGGTGAGCGTGCCGTCCTCCACGCCGTAGGTGTAGCCGTGGTACCAGCAGGTGACGGTGCCCTCGGACAGGCACATGGGCTTGGCGGACAGTTTCACACCCCGATGGATGCAGCGATCCGACAGCGCATACGCCTTGCCGGCCGAGCGGCGCAGCGCGATGTCGTGGCCGCCGATGGTGACGCCCTTGACGGCGCCGTCGGCGAGTTCGTCGGAGAACAGTGCCGGATACCAGTGGTTGGCGTAGCCCCAGTTGGCCTGGACATAGGGCGCGTAGTGCCGGGTGACCCCGGCGGAACTGCCGTTGAAGTGCTTCGACGACATGGAAAAACCTCCAGAGACAAGCGAATTCACGCACGCGGCGGGAGATGAGAGGCGCGCGGATCGGAAGATCTGCGCGATTCGAAGGGGTGGACACTGCGGTGTCCTGAGTCACAGTACAGAATCTCCGTAGAGAGTCAATAGATTTTTCACGAATATTCCATGGTCCACCTTGCGGACCGGACCACCGCGAGTGTTGAGTGGTCAATGAAGATCGAGCCCGATTCATACCCAGAACGGAGAACCCTGCGCCGATGGCTTCGACCGACCCTGCCGCGCCCACTCAGCCGCCGCCCCTGGATCCGCAGCGACGCTGGCATCTGGCGCAGAACACGCACGAGGAAGCGCTGACGGCCTTCGAATTCGCGCTGCTGCAAGTCGAGGGCGAGTTCGAGCGGTTCGCCGTGAACGCCCTGCGCATCGCCGGCGACACCGACCTGTCCTTCAACGAGGTAGTGGCGCTGCACGTGGTACGGATGCAGGAACGTCCCAAGGACACCGCCACCATCGCGCAGCTCACCAATCGCGAGGACCTGCCGAACGTGCAGTACAACCTGCGCAAGCTGGTCAGCCTGGGGCTGTTGGAGCGCAGTAAGTCGGGCACCGCGTCGGTGTTCCGGGTGACCGAGGCGGGACGCGAGATAACCGATCGGTACGCGGCGCTGCGTCAGGAGTTGCTGACATCGAATCTGGCCGAATTGGCCGACGTGACGGCGAAATTGCAGCACGCCATCCGGTCGATGCACATACTGACCGGCCTCTACGCGGCCGCCAGCCGGGATCTGGCGACCATCAACCCGTCGGTCATGTTCCCAGCGACGGCGGAACCGGCGAAAGAGGAAGCGGCACAGCCGAAACCCGCCCGGCGGCGTGGGCGGCCGCAGGCGGAGTGAGCCGCGTCGTGCGGCCCGTCGCGCAAGCACGGACCGGCCGTATGCTCCTCATCGGGCGTCATCGAGCAGTACTTTCTTCTGCACCTTGCCCATGGCGTTGCGCGGGAGCGCCTCCACGACGCGAATCTCCCTGGGGCGCTTGTGCACCGAGAGCGACCCCGCGACGAAGTCGATGACCTCGCCCGGATTCGGGGTCTCGCCGACCACATAGGCCACGATCCGCTGGCCGAGGTCGGCATCGGGCACGCCGACGACCGCGGCCTCGCGAACAGCGGGATGCGCCAGCAGGGCCTGTTCGACCTCGCCCGCGCCGATCCGATAGCCACCGGATTTGATCATGTCCACCGATTCCCGGCCGACGATCCGGTGGAATCCGGCCGGGTCGATCACCGTGATGTCGCCGGTCCGGAACCACCCGTCGGAGGTCATCACCTCGGCGGTCTTGGCGGGATTGTTCAGATAACCGTCGAAGAGGGTACCGCCACCGATTTCCAAGTGCCCCAGTGTTTCCCCGTCGTGGGCGATCTCCTCCCCGGACTCCGAGCGAGCCCGGGTGCACACACCCGACACGGGCAGGCCGACCCAGCCGGGCCGGCGTTCCCCGTCGAATCTGGTGCTGATCGTGATGACGGTTTCGGTCATGCCGTAACGCTCGATCGGGGCGTTGCCGGTCAGCGCCGTCAACTCCTCGAACACCGGGACCGGCAGCGGAGCACTGCCCGAGACCAGCAGCCGGGCACCGGCCAGCGCCCGGGCCGAGGCCGGATCCGCGCAGACCCGCGACCACACCGTCGGCACGCCGAAGTACAGGCTGCCACCGGCCGCCGCGTACCGGTCGGGAGCCGGGCGCACGGTGTGCACCAAGGCGGAGCCGACGCGCAGGGCGCCGAGCACGCCGAGGACCAGACCGTGCACATGGAACAGCGGAAGACCGTGCACCAGCACATCATCCGGGGTCCACTGCCACGCCTCGGCGACACCGTCCACCCCCGCCGCAACGGCCCGGCGCGACAACACGACCCCTTTGGGAGCGCCGGTCGTGCCGGAGGTATAGACGATCAACGCCGGTGTCCGCGGTTCCGGTTCCGGGTAAGCCGTGGAGGACCGGGCGGACACATCGACGCGGAAGCCGGGAAGCACCACGTCCGAGGGCTTTTCGCCGAGCCACAGCTCAGCTCCCGAATCGGTGAGGATGTGACGCCGCTCGAGCACGCCGGAATCCGGTGGCACCGGAACCGCAGCCACGCCCGCGAGCAGGCACCCGACCGTTGCGACGACGGTCTCGAGGTCGGCGCGGGCATCGATGGCAACCGCCCGTGCCCCGGCGATCTCGTCGGCTACGGCGGTCGCCGCACCCAGCAGCTCGCCCGCGGACAACGCCCGGTCGCCGATCGTGACCAGCGGCCCCGCGACGTCCGAGGCGGTGTGGATGGATGTCAGGAGTGGTACTGGCATGTCGGTTTCCTTCTAGTGTATGGTCCACATTATGGACCGGCGTGCTACTATATGGACCGCATACGCTATTGCCGGGCAACCTCGCCGTCAAGGATCGAGGCGTGCCCCCACTCGTTTCGGGAGGTCCGCATGAACAGCGTGCTGACTACACTGCGCGTGTTCGAGGAGGTCGCAACGACCCAACCAACCGGACTGAGCGAGCTCGCGCGGCGCCTCGGCATCCCCAAGAGCACGGTTCAACGCTGTCTGAAAACCTTGGAGCAGGCGGGCTGGACCCGTTCCACTGCCGACGGCCATTGGGAGATAACGGGATTGGCGTTCCGCCTCGGCAGCGCCGTCGCCGGACGGGACAATTTGCGTGAACTCGCCCTGCCCGAACTGTCCGCACTGCAATCGATCACCGCAGAAACTGTGCACTTGGCCGTCCCCGACGGCGACGAGCTCGTCCTCGTCGAACGCCTCGACAGCCCGCACGAACTGCGCGCGTTCCTCGCCCTCGGTACTCGCCTCCCCCTGCATGCCGCCGCCACCGGCAAGGCTTATCTGGCCACCCTCCCCGACGACCGCATCGACCACTACCTCGCCACCCGGCCCGCTCGAATAACCCCGGACACCGAAACCGACCCCGACAGACTCTGGACCGAAATCCGCCGAATCCGCCAGTGCGGCTACGCCACCACCGAACAGGGTCTCCACACCGGCATTTCCGCTGTAGCCGTCGCTATCCGGACACCAGCGGGCCCGGCCCATGCCAGCTTCAGCATCTCCGGGCCCTCCTCTCGCCTCACCCCGGACCACTTCGCGGAATACGGCCTACGAGCACTCGCGACACGCGATGCGATCGAGAGACTGCTTCGGCGCTGACACCAGCGCACACCCGGGATGGACGATGTCCACCGATCGCCGCGGCGACGGCACTCCATGCCCCACCTCCGCCGCGAAACGCATTGCCGACAATTGCGTCACCGAAGCTCGGGCAGGCCCCGCCCGGGACGGGGACAACGGCCATTCCCTCGGAGTCGTTGTGCCCTGTCGGCGAGGCCCGCAGCTGGGAACGATCAAGGGACACAGGTCGGCCGAATCGATCTCGGACATCCGAAGGACGCGCAGCATGACTTTCCTCGAGACGGTGAACCCGCATTCCGAACGGCATCGTGGCGAACACGCGGGCTGGCTGCGGGCCGCGGTCCTCGGCGCCAACGACGGGCTGGTGTCGACCGCGAGCCTCATGGTCGGTGTGGCGGCCAGTGGCGCGGCGGCGGGCGCTGTGCTCACCGCCGGGCTGGCCGGCTTGGCGGCCGGGTCGATGGCCATGGCCGCGGGCGAATACGTCTCGGTCAGTTCACAAGTCGACGTCGAACGCGGGGATCGGGCCAAGGAAGAACTCGAACTGGCCACCGACCCGCAAGCCGAACTGGCCGAACTGGCCGGCATCTACCGCGCCCGCGGCCTGCCCGCGGAACTCGCCGCGCAGGTCGCCGCCGCACTGCACGACAACGATCCGCTCGCTGCCCACCTACGGGACGAACTCGGGCACACCGAAATCACCGCCGCCCGCCCGCTGCAAGCCGCGATGGCCTCGGCCACCAGCTTCTTCATCGGCGGACTGCTCCCGCTACTGGGCTTGATCGCACCCACCAGCGCCACCCGGCTACTGCTCATCGTGATCGTCACTGTGCTCGGACTAGCCATCGCGGGGATTCTCGGGGCACGAGTCGCCGGAACCAGCATTCTTCGCCCGGCTCTGCGCGTTGTCGTCGGCGGCAGCCTCGCGATGGCGATCACGGCAGTCGTTGGCCAACTCGTCCACGTGGCCGGCATCTGACAGCACTGACGACCCCGCTGACCTGTCGCTTCGGCGAGCACGTCGACGAGCCCGAACGGCCCTGGCGCAGTTCGGGGTGAAAACGCAGGCTCGGAGACCCAGCCGTCTGTCAACAGATCGCGAGGGGCACGAACTTACTCATCCGCTAGTTCCGGAACGATCATCGCGGAGACGGGAACTGTGGCAGCGAGTCGCTCCTCGAGGAGCTCTTGATAGCGGGCTGAGGTGTAGACGGCGTAGGCATGCTCGGCGTCACGGAATCGTAGTACGACCGTGTGGGTGCCACCCGGCGCAGGACCGACTTCGGGCAGGTGAACTGTTCGATCCGTACTGGCAAGAAGTTCGCCGGCATCCGGCCCGAGCAGCACGGGAGTCGCCGCCGCACGGTAGGTGTCCAGGCGCTCAGGGTCCGTCACGTCATAGTTCAAGATCAGCAAGGCGGTCATGAGTACATCATCTCCCCAACGAGAACAAGGATTCGCATCAGTATCACGGTGGCCCCGCGTGGGCATCGAGTGCTCGCCGACGCACGCGAGATGGTCTCGCTCGCAACGCGTATCGGCCTTCGGCCTTGCGCCGAGACGGAGCGATCCGGCAATCCACCACCGAGCCTCCGATCTTCATCAACGGAAACGGCTTCAACCGCCGCGCCGACCAGCGCGGACCCGATGACCGGGCAGTCCGGCCCCGCATCACCGAAATCGGCATGGGTACCGTGCAGTACTACTTCACCCTCAACTCCTGACCGATCGCCGCCGAGACCGGTAGCCGCACCGTCGACTCGAGCAAAGAGCTTCGCGGTGGTGCGGCCTCTCCTAGAATCAAGATCACCTGGTGACCGTCGTTCGGTGACCGGTGACCGGGCGATGTTGCATGCCGTCACGGGTGCGTGATGCAGATTCCTTCTTCGTTTCCGACGTGAGAGGAGTTCGTCATGGCTGGCAACAACAAGCCGTCGAAGGAGCAGAAGCTCGAGCAGAAGCTCCCCAGCGGAGGCACCGTCTGGGTGTACCCCGCCAACGGTGCGGGGGAGATCGTCGATCCGGTGATCGTGGTCGCCGAGCCCGGTCAGGGACCCACCGACCTCGACGCGTTCGCGAGCCGGGTGGACGGCCCGGACTACCCGCTGCGGACGAAACTACGCCAACGCGGCAAGGACGTGATCCTGGTCGGCTACGACGACAAATACGACTGGAACACCGCCGAGCAGGTGATCACACAGGCGGCGATTTACACACAGCACATGCGCGCCAGTAGCAAACCCATAACCGTCGTCGGCGCCGGACGGGCCGCGCTGCTGACCCGCTACGCCCTGGCCCGTCTCGAGAACATGCGGATGGATCATCAGGTGGCTGCCCTCTTCAGCCTCGACAGTACGACACCGACCGCGGCCGAGCAGGACGCGCTCAACGCTGTCGGAACCATGCCCGTGATTCCGCGGTCGGGGAAGATCACCAGCGCGGGGACCCGCGACCTCGAAGGCCTCGGCCCCCGCGATTCTCTGGACAGTTCCCAGTTCGACGACGCCCTGTACGCATCCGGCCCGGCCTCGGAAACCTCGCTGGTCAACGAGGAAGAGGGCGACTGGCTGCTCGAACGGATCCCGTGATTGGCCAGGTGTCCTGACTGCCCGACCTACTGAAACCGAAAGGGCCCCTGCTTCACAGCAGGGGCCCTTTCGCTGGCCGGGATGTGACCCCGCCGGGGCGGGATCGGGTCGTTCCTCGGTTGATGACAACCTCTGTCTGCATGCACGGGTCGTTGCTGCGCCGGCACCAGCGCATACCAACAGATCGGCCTTCTCAACCGGTCGGCGCCCCGATCGTGTCCGCCTGCTGATGAGGTCGTTACCGGCTCTCCCCATCCCGTCCGCCCACGTCATATAGGCCGAGAGTCTGCTCGATGATGTCGGTGCCCAGTTCTTCGGTGAACAGCGGGTTTCGGTCGGCCACCGCGCCGATGACGAGGTCGTCGAAGTCGCTGTTCTCGTAATCGAAGGAATCCGCGCTGACGCCCGGGCCCGCGACCTCGAGTCTGCGGGGTATGACCGGCCAGCAGCCGACCCTGTCGAGCGCGCCGACCTCCGCGGCTGTCGGGGTGGTACTGCAGTAGGACACGAAGGCCCTGACCTCGTGGTCGATGCGGTCGTGTTCGAACCTGCTCAGGGTGTAGCGCAATTGCAGGGCTCCGCGCCCGATGCCGCAGACCGTGAGCGGAGTCGAGCCCAGGCGCTCAGCGATCGCGCGGAACAGGACCTCCTGAACACTGCAATGGGCGCCGCCGTCGAGGGTATCGCTGGTGCCCAGCGATACCAGGATCAAATCGGCGCCGGCGGCGCGCAGCGCTTCCCGGAACGAGTACCTCGGGCCGTCGAGTTGCCGGGCGAAGGCGCCGAGATCGACGGCCGTCATGTCCGAGTCGCCCACCAAGATGAACGGCGCTCTCAGCACGGCGCCGCCCTGGGCGGGAAACACCCCTGCGCAGCCGAGCATGAGAGGCCAGTTACTGGCTGGTGCCACAGTCGTCATCGTCGAACTCCTCACGTGGTCGGGAAGATCCGGAGAAGAACCGAACTTGCAGCAGACCCCCCGCAGCGCGACATCGTCCGCGCCACGCGCGAGGGCGCAGCCCATGCTACCTGCACCGATATGCCTGCAGACGCATCTTGCCATTCGGTCGCGCCCGGTGCCGGATCCCGCCCACCCGACCAGATTCCGTTGGGTTTCAGAAGGTGAACTGGTCGCCGTTGGCGGTGGTCTGCGCAAGTCCCGCGGCGGCGCTCACCGTGGCCGTCGACCCAATGGACATCGACAACAAAGCCCTGGGACTGGCGGCCCAAATCGGCCCCCCGGCCGATGCCCTCGAGGTAGGCGTGCTCCGTCGGCCGAAATCGCCTCCTACGCCGACGGTCTCATCGTGGACTCGGCCCTGATGACGGCGGACGGCTGCTCGACGCCCCAAGTCATCAGCGTGACAACGGCCTGACATCCTGCATTGCCGCTGACCGCGCTGACCAGACCGGCCAGCTCAGGGCCCGGAAGATCAACTGGGACTGCCGATCTGAGCCGCCCGAACGCAGGGTGAGCATCGGCTCGGTGTCAGCTGAGCCGAAGGCACGCTGCTCGGCCAAGGCGGTGGATACCACCAGGTCGAAGCCGATCTTGAAGCCCTCGTGGATAGCGTGGTCAATCGTGCCAATGGGGACGCCCTCGCGAGCCCATTGTGCCGCAGCGTTCTGGAGCTGCCCGGTCTTCTCTGGAATGTTGCTGCCATCCAGCATGCTGACTGCCAGTTCCAAGCACACGCGGGTGATGATCGTGATGTCGCCATGGATCGCGTCACCAGGCAAGGTGCCGCAAGGGGCGACGGTTTCGACGAAATGCCCGACCATCTGCCGCGACAAGGCCAGCACGTCTTTCAACGGCAACGACATGGGCCGGCCGGATACAGTGAGTCCTTGTCTTCGGTCGAAGGTGACAGACATGGTCCAGGACGAGCGTTGCGTAAATGCCGCCACAATCCGGCCTCGGACGCGCGGTCATCGGCACCTCAACCGAAACCTGGTGCCGGGGAGAGACATTCGCCCCGGCAGCCGACCTGTTGCAGCGCGCTCAGGCCCGCCTGTCATTGTCGGGTTCGATCGGCGCGAATGATCACCAGTTCCTCGTCGCATTGCCCCGGTTGGATGCGTCCGGTGTCGGTCAGCCATGCGGCGCGGCGGCGCAGGACCGGACCGAACGGAATGCTCGCCCGAGCGACCGCTGCGGCCTTGAATCCGGCAGCGCACAACAGGGCCAGGGTGGTATCGACACCGCAGAGTGCGGATTGGACCAACAGCAATGTGCCCGTGTCGGAGAGCATGTCGGGCGCGAGCTCGCAGAGCGAGTCGATGACCGAACGCCCGTCGGGACCCGCGTCCCAGGAGCGCGCCGCGCCCCGGGGTGGACCGCTGTTCGGGCACGGGACATAGGGCGGATTGGACACCATCACGTCGAAGGTCCTGCCGCGCAGCGCTTTCCGGAAGTCGCCGTATACCAGTTCGACGTCGACCCGGTGCAGTCGGCAGTTCAGCCATGCCGAGGCCAGCGCGGCCCGCGAAATGTCCACCGCGGTCACCGACCGGGCGTATCGGGCCGCCTCGATGGCCAGCACGCCAGTTCCGGTGCACACGTCGACGACGCGGCTGTGTGGTGGTAGGCGCGCTTCACTGTATGCACGCGCAAGCAAGTGGGTGTCGGCTTGCGGGCGGTAAACGCCGGGCGCGCGAATCAACATCGTGAACAATAACTCAGAATTAGCTGTCCATTCGCGCCGACACACCGGCAGTCACCCTGCGAGACGGGAAAACCGACATCGCGAGAATTCGCGAACGTGGCGCCCGGACATGGATATCGCGGCGGCCGTGAGGGCCGAGACGGTGCGTGAGCTGGGAGCGAACAGGGCACCAACAGCCGGGCGCGGGCTCACGGCTTCGGCGATCATCCCGCGAACAGCAGCCGACATGTCGGTCGTTACGGGCGATCCGAGCGCTGTTACTGGTTACCTTCCTCTCGGTGATCGCTTGGATGGTCTCGCCGGCTGCTTGGTGATTCAGGGCGCGTGCGATGTCGGCTCGAGCGATGATGCCTACCAGTTCGTTGTTCTCGACAACGGGTAGTCGCCGGACCTGGTGATCAGCCATCAGATCCAGCACCGTGGATACGTCGTCGTCGGCTTCAGCCAGCACGGGTGTGCCTTCGGCGAGGTCACCGGCCTTCACGCCGATGGGATCTTTGCGCTGCGCAACCACTAGTGACCTGATCCCACGATTTCGGTCCGGGTGATGTCCGGTTTGGCGAGCGCGACATGGGCGTGGAAAGACGGTTCCGCGCTTCGGGTGCATGGGTGTTGGAACGTCCTCCTGATGCGATTGTCGGGCTTGGAGTCCCATCGCACGCCTGGTTCCTCCGCGACCAACCGCCGGACCAGGATCGGACTGGGTTTGCGTGTTCACGCAGACGGTTGATGGCGGCGGTACGGGGGTATGGCGAAGGATGTCCAGACCCAGATGGTCCGGCAATGTACTACTTCCGGCGGCAGTCGCGGTCCGTACGAGACGCACCGTCAACGGTGACGGTCCTCAACGGCGAGGGTGGCGAGCGAATCGCGACCCGCTGAGGCGGAGAGTCGGTCAACGCTGCCGAAGGGAATGCCATGACGTATCGACACAGCGAAGTCGATACCGTTGCAGGGCAACCGTTGTCACGGAGCGAGTTCGCGGACGCGATACATCGTGCCGCTGACGGGAATCCACACGGTGGTAACCCGTCTGCTCTGAGGCGGCTGACCAGCACAAGCGTGTTCTGGCTCACGACGTCCGCATGCTCGGCCGATCAGGAGCTAGAAGGTTTGATGGGCAGATTCGGTCGTCACATCGTCATGACGGTGGACTGAGCTGCGGTCGAATCGGACATCACGCTTGAAATACAAAGCAGCGCTTTACTCAAGGAGACGATGCAGCTATGTCATCTGAAGAGCCCCAATCGGAACACGGAGCCAAAGGCACGCGAGACACAGGGTCGGATACGCCGGGCGGCGGATCGGCAGATCGCCCGGCCGGCACAATCGACGAAGAAGAAGTCACCTCAACACGCGACCACAACCCGACGGAAGAAAACGTCGGCTCGACCGGGACCCTTCCTCCAGAAGATGCGGAACCGGCCGTCCCGCCCTACGAAGGTCGCCGCACGAGTACCGAAGGAGATTGACAGCGGTGCGGGCCAGGCCGCGTTTTGAAGTGGTTTGTGTTGAAGGGCGCCGTGGCGCGGCACCCCGAGATGTGAGTCGGAAAGCGTTGTCCGCGTTGCCGAATGAGCGAGGTCTCCGGTAGTTGGTTCAGCGACGAAACAGAACCGACTACCGGAGACGTCGTGGCCAGCGGTAGTGGCAGCGGGGCGCGCGGACCTGACCCGTGCCCAGTTGGGCACGGTTGGTGCCGCTGCTGCCTCGCGGCAAACAAGCGGGACGTGGGTGAGAGCGGGCACACACCCGCCCCCACCCACATTCAAAACGCGGCCTCGCCTACCCCAGCTGCCGAGACCCCTATTGCGTGTGTCAACAACCCCTGTTCCCGATCGAACCCGATCAATCAGCTGAGATTGCTTGCCGTCCGATTCCATGCCGAGTTCGTTCATCCCTCGGATTTTGTCCGCCAATCACGCACAGCATCGCGAACCCGATCGAACAACGCCAATGGCGGCCCGAACACCACATTGGCTGTCGCCGATTCCCCCGCATGCGGATGCGGACGAGTAGGCGCAACAGCTTCGGCGAACCGCACCGCAGTCGCCAGACGCGCGCTGTCCTGCCCGGAAAGGCTCCTGCGCAACTGCGCGAACTCCTCCTTCTCCTCCATCTCGGCGTGCTCGATCACCGACCCGGCGAACTCACGGAACTTCCCCGCGAACTGGTCATGGGTGACACCGAGCTCATAGAGCTCGGCCAGCACATGCTTGGCCTCATCCTCCTCCTGGAGCCGATCATCGACGACCTCCCCAGCGACCTCGGCACGACGCGACGCCGGATGCACGACCTGCTCCTCAGCGCTCTCGTGCACGGCCAGCAACCGCACCAGATCCTCGAAAGGCCGCCGTTTGGCCTCCCCCGAAGCCGCCTCCACCTCCCGCAACAGAGTCTTGACCTGCGTATGCTGCTCCTCCAGCAACGCGATGACATCATCCTGCTCAATCGACATACCGCTCTCCTCCGATTTCGCGGCTCGGGCCTGCCCGCCCTTGCGGCCGGCCTCGTGGGGGTCGGCGGCATTGGCATCACCGAAGCTGCCGCTGCTGGCTTTGCCACCCTTGCTTGCTTGCTGCTCGGTATCGGCGCGGTTACCGAACTGGCCGGGATTATTGGGATCTGGCATGGCGAATCCTCCTTCGAGATCAGAGCTTCCATATCGCGGGCGCTCCTCTCGCCGCCCACATCCCTTGCCTACCCGAGTCGCCTTGACGCAATCGGTTCCCGAGCACGCCACCGACACCAGATCTGTGGCAGCTCCGCATAATGTCTGCCAACTCGGCCAGAATCGGCCCGGAGAACCGCGAGTTCGCAAACCTGGCCGGCATATCCACTCGTCCATCCCGCATGTGCAGGTCTTCACCGCATGGTCGTGTGATCGTGGAAAGACCGGGTATGGCACGAACGGAACGAAGATCACCGCCGAGAGGAGTTCCCTATGCACGTCGTCGTGGTCGGCGCAACCGGCAATGTCGGGTCGGCGGACCGCCGAAACATGGCGGTCCAATATCACCGGAATGTCCCGAGTTTGCGGCTGACCATGTGGCACAGCGCCGTCGGAAGTCCATACCAGACAACGGATTCCGTCTAATTTCCATCCGCAGCGGTACCGGGTGTCGTCGGCGGCGGGAGCGACACCGCGGTGGCGAGCAACGGGAACGCGCACCACGAGCAGTAGCCACCGACATAACAACCCGAACGGCCACACGTAGCGCGGGCAGCTAGCGCCTGCTGGTTCCGCTCACGCCAGCACGGACACCGCGACGATGACGAACACGATCACCAGCAAAGCCACGACGGCGATGACGGCGATCCCGGTGGGCGGGAAGTGGTTCCGGGTGCGTGGCTCGGGCGCGGACAACCCGGATGTTTGCGGTGTCTCCGGCGGTGTCGACCCGGGTGCTACGCCACCACCGGGCTCGAGGTCAGGGATGCGGGCGGGGTCAGGGTCCATCGACATGACGACACCTCCGATTTCGGGCGTGATCCACGCGCGAACAGCATTCGCGGCAGGGGTAGGTAAAAGCAGTACGTTCCGGGTATGCCCTGATCATGAACGGCAAAACGGAGCTCCTTCACCCCGGTCGGAAGACCCCGGTCAGCGGCATCTACGAATGCGACTGCGGTCGGGGACACCGGTTCAGCACCGATGTCGAGGGCCACCGCCTGCCGCCGTTGCCACCCGATTGCCGAAGCCGGGGCTTGCGTCTGGCGCAAGCAACCCACCACGTCCCTCACCACAGCTGATCACAGCACGCACCGCCGGCATCGGCAGGTGGCGCTACAGCCACAGCTCGGTGTCCGGAACCATCGGTCGGCGCGACCCGACAAGCGCTGCGCGAAGCGTTCGGCCCACACAGCGACTCCGATTCCTCGGGGCGATCGGATGCACGCCGCTCCGGCGGTTCGGTCCAACGAACACCGGCCTCCCGCTTCGCGCCGCCGGGTCGTGCCTGCAGCGCCAGCAACCGCACTCCCCAGCAGACATAGGCCTCCACACTCATCCCCGCACACTCGGCCGCATCGTCGAGCGCGAGCCAGTCGTCCTCGCCCACCCTCACCACGATGTCCCTGCTCGCCATTCGGCCAACGCTAGACCCGTCGACGATCCGGTCACCAGCACGGACGGTCCCGCACGGCGTGTCCAGGCCGGGGTCCGGCCCGAGCACGACGATGATGTCGGTCATGACCGATTCCGACAGCGTGACGCGGTCAGCCTCCACCTGGCCGCCCACACCGCCCGCGCACGAGACCGGCGCCCGTCATCAGCACGCGGCCTGGCAGCTCGCCGGCCACGAAGTCGACCTCTACTCCGAACGCGAACTCCAACAGGTCCTGTTCGAGGAACTCGCCCTGCCCGCCACCCCGGACCACACCACCGACACCCCGTCCCTGGCAGCACTACGGCGACGACACCCGCACCCATTCCTCGACCACCTGCTGGCCTACCGCGCCGAACGCGCCGCGGCCGGAGACCTCGGCTGAGCAGACCGCCACCGACTCCCTGCCCGCAGACCGGTCGCTGGCCCCTGCTCACTGCTCTCGGCGGTGCGAGCTGCGGCGTGTCCGTCTGTCGTGGACCGGGCGACCGGCTCCGATCGCTGTTCCAGCGGCTGCTGTCGTCCGGCGCTGCCGACAACACGCGCACACCGTCACAGATCGCCCGCCAACGACGCACGAGCGAAGCCTTCCTGGATTCGGTCCCCATAACCAACCATCGCGATCGGATGGACAAGGGTCTCGCCCCAGCGTCGCGGGAGTGCACGTGGGGCGCGACCCTCGTATCGGCTCGGACACTCGGGTCGCGTGCTGCGCCGACACCTCAGCACACACCAACGGGGCAGCTGGCATAACCGGTCGGTGCCCGATCGTGGCCGACCGATGGCGAACTCGTTACCGACTCCGCCCACCCACCATGCCCGGCACAGTGACACATGCCCTCGATGGCTTGCGTGCCAACGCTTCTGAGGCTGAGACGCACATCGGGTTCACGCGATCTTCGACGCCCACGTCGACGACACAGAGCCGGCCTGTTCACGCACCGGTCGACACCGCGACCGACCGCCGGTCACGGTTGCCGCAGGAGGTCGCCTCGGGAATCGCCCACCGCGGTCGAGACATCCTTTGGTCGACACAAACGAAGCCCGATGTCCTCAGCGGCCGTGCCGCCAACCATGCGGATCCGATTCGCTCGACCTGCAACCTGCACCTGCACCTTCCTGGACCGATCCAGTGCGACGTCTGCCAGGGCTGCCGCTCGAGACGTGACGCCTTCGAGACCGCAGGCCTCCAGGTCGGATTGCCGAGTGTTAGCGCGGAGTGTAATCGGGTAAGCGGTCGGCAGGAGGTGGCGAAAAGATGGTTATTGCACTGCTTGTGCTCCTGCTCGCATTGCTTCTGTTCGCAGCAGGTTTCGCGATGAAAGCCTTGTGGTGGGTTGCGGTCGCCGTCCTGGTGCTCTGGATCTTCGGGTTCGTCTTCCCCAGCGCCGATGACGTCGAGGCCCGCAGACACTGGTACCGATGGTGAGGCCGAAGGCCGACAGAATTCGACTGCCACAGCCGACTGACCATTCGGGAGGGCCGACTACTGCTCGGAGGTGACCGGGTCTTCGAAACTCGTACGCTCCTTCGGCCACACCGGTGGCCGAAGGAGCCGGTTCGAAGGAGGGTGCATGGAGCAGGTTCCGCACTATCCGCCGTTGTCGAGCTGTTGAGGACCTCCCCTATCGCACTCTTGCGCGACGACACGCACTACTTCGCTGGCGGACGCGCAGCCTGGCACAGCCGATCAGACGAGACTCCCCCTTTCGGGCCAGGCGTGGTGGCGAATTCTGGGGTGCGCGAGGACACTGAAGACGTAGCGCCGAATTCGTCTCCAGGAGCAATGTGATGGCAGCCGACAGGCCTTTCGGGATCGATCCGGAAGAATTCGAGCGCGCGTTACGGGAGGTGGGGATCGAATTCCGCGACCTGCTCGGAAAGGCCAGCGAGTACATAGATCGCACAAGTGTGAGTGCGTTGGCGTCGCTGCTCGGTCAGTTCGGTCAGCCGGAGCGTCCGCGGCCGCCGAAGCCGGAGGGCGAGACCACCGGCGAGACCGGCAGCGGGGTGTGGGTCATCTACAGCATCGACGACGCCGGCGAGGCCAGGGTCGAGCAGGTTTTTCCGAGTGAGCTCGAGGCCTTGCGTGCGCATCGCGACAACACCGATGAACGCCGTCGCGTGCGGTTCCTGCCCTACGGCGTCCCCGCAACTGCGCTGGGCACGCCCTGATACAGGCTGCGGCCGCTCGCCTCTCAGGCTGATCAGATCTCGCCATCGGGCGGGCACTGCCGAGTGGAGTGCAGTCAGCTGACAGCACGCGAGTTCGCAGTCGAGTGTTTTCGCGGCTCCCCGCTAGAACTGAGAGGGCCGACGATCCTGTAGTCGGTATTGCGCTTCGAGCGTCCTTCAGCAGTATTTCGGCCGGCTCGGACGATGACATCGGGTCGACGGCCAGCGGATAGCGCGCATGGACGGGGTTCGCGTGCCGGAGACCGGCATAATTCACAGATCGCCGCGTGTCAGCGGGCAGCCTGTTCGCTCCAGTGCGCCCGTCCTGCACTAGTCCGGTCGGTAACGGTGCGGCATTACCACCCAACGACTAGCGCTGATCCGGACCGCCTGCCCAGGCCGGTGGGAGGATCTCGGTTGAAACGTCGGCGATTTCGCGGAGGCGGGCCGGGGTGACGCCCATGCGGCTCAGTTGGATGAGCCCCTGGGTGGTCATGATGACATTGGCGCTCAGGGCCGAGAGGAGTTCTTCGTCGGCCGGGCCGATGGCGGTCATGGCGCGGCGGAGGCGTTCGGCGACAGCGTTTTCCATGGTGGCGGTGGTGCGAGCGCCGATGGTCGCGACCTCCGGGATGCGGGTACCGAGGTGGGCGATGCTGTTGATCATGAGGCAGCCGCGGCGGTCGGGGTGGGCGGCGCAGTCGTCGATGACGGCATGGCAGAGGGCGCGGACGGCGGCGCGCGCCGAGCCGGGGGTGGATTCGATTGCCGCGCGGACGAATCGGGCGCGCTGATCGCAGTAGCGTTCGAAGGCGGCCAGGAACAGGCCGCGTTTGTTGCCGTAGGCGCCGTAGATGCTGCCGTTGCCGATGCCGGTGGCGCGGGAGACGTCCTCGACCGAGGTGGTGTCGAAGCCTTGCGGCCAGAAGAGTTCGATCGCGGTATCGAGCAGCACCTGCTCGTCGAACTGTCGCGGTCTACCCATGGAACTCACCGTATCAATCTGCGATCTCGAGCACTCCACTTGTTTTGGAGGCGCACCTCCAGAATACTGGTTGACATGTCCTCAATATCTTCCGATACCGCCCGTCGCCGAGTGGGGATCCTCGTGTTCGATGGTGTGAAGATGCTCGACTTCGTCGGTCCCGCCGAGGTTTTCATGGAAGCCAATCAATCGGTGAACGGGTACGAGGTGGTGTTGGTCTCGGCCGACGGGCGGGATGTGCAGACCTCGATCGGTGCGCGGGTGGCGGTCAGCGGTGCGGCGGCCGAGGCCGGCAGATTTGACACCGTGGTGATTCCGGGGAGTGAACTGCCGGCCTCGGTGTTCGTGAGACCCGAGGTGCTGGCGGCGGCCCGGCATTTGTCCGCGCACACCCGTCGGCTGGTGTCGATCTGCAGTGGGACGGCGGTGCTGGCAGAACTCGGGCTGCTCGACGGGCGGCGGGTGACCACGCATTGGAAGTACGCACCGGAGCTGGCCCGGAAGTTCCCGGCCGTGAAAGTGGAGCCGGACGCGATCTTCGTACGGGACGGCAATCTCTACAGTTCGGCCGGAGTGGCGGCGGGCGTGGATCTGGCCCTCGCCCTGCTCGAGGAGGATCACGGTGCGGACGTGGCGCGGCGGGCGGCGCAGCTGCTGGTGGTGTACATGCAGCGGGCGGGTGGGCAGTCGCAGTTCTCGGCTTCCCTGACCGGCCCGGTGCCGCGCAGTCCGCTGGTGCGCACGGTCGTCGATCTGATCTGCGCGGATCCAGCCTTCCCGCATACGGTGCAGACCCTCGCGGCGCACGCCCGGGTGAGCGTGCGGCACCTGACCAGGCTGTTCCGGTCCGAGCTGGAACGATCACCGGCAGAGTACGTGGCGTTCATCCGCTTCGGCGTCGCCCGGGACATGCTGCACTCCGGGTGCTCGGTGACCGAGGCGGCCATGGCGGCGGGATTCGGCAGCAGTGAGGCGCTGCGCCGGGCTTTCGTTGCCCGCCTGGGCATTTCGCCGCTCAAGTATCAGCAGCGTTTCCGCACCACGGGCTCGGCGAAGTGGCCGGCGCTGCCGGAGCCGGCCATCGCCGCCGTGTCCTGAATCGGGGTTTTCACGGCCCGCGGTGAGGGGCGGCGCGCAGAGGTTCCAGATGAAAATATCCCGTCACCGCCGCGGTGGCGACCGAAATCTCCAGTAGAAAGGCACACAACCATGTCTGGAAATCCGCACGGCATTTCGCTCGAACCGGCCGCGCAAGAGTTCGTCGACGCCACGTCGCAGCCGCCGTTCCTGTACCAGTTGCCGCCGGAGGAGGGCCGTAAAGCCGTTGACTCGGTGCAGGATTCGCCGATCTTCAAGCCGGAGATCGACGAGGAGTGGATCACCGTCGAGGGTGGCCCGACCGGGTCGGTGCGGGCGCGCATCGTGAAGCCGCAGGGCGCGGCCGAGCCGCTGCCGGTGATCGTCTACACGCACGGCGCGGGCTGGGTGTTCGGGGACGCGCACACTCACGACCGGCTCGTTCGTGACCTCGCCGTCGGAGTGCACGCGGCCGTCGTGTTCCCCGAATACGATCGCTCGCCGGACGTGCGGTACCCCGTCGCCAATGAGCAGTCGTATCGAATCGCGCAGTGGGTCACCACCGATGGGGCGAGCAAGGGCCTGGACGCTTCCCGGCTGGCGGTCGCGGGCGATTCGGTCGGCGGCAATATGGCGATCGCGCTGACGCTCATGGCCAAGGAGCGCGGCGATGTCTCCTTCGCCCAGCAGGTGCTGTTCTACCCGGTCACCGACGCCAACTTCGACACCGGATCCTACGAGCGATTCGCCGAGGGCTACTTCCTCACCCGCGAGGGCATGCGGTGGTTCTGGGACCAGTACACCACCAGCGCCGAAGACCGCGCGCGCATTACCGTTTCGCCGTTGCGCGCCACCACCGAACAGCTCGCCGGATTGCCGCCCGCGCTGGTCATCACCGCCGAAGCCGATGTGCTGCGGGACGAGGGCGAGGCGTTCGCCGGGAAGCTGCGTGAGGCGGGCGTGCCGGTTACCCAGGTGCGCTACGGCGGGATCATTCACGACTTCGTGATGGTGAACGCGCTGCACGACACGCATGCCGCGAAAGCCGCCGTGGCGCAGGCGGTCGCGACATTGCGCGCGGCGCTGCATCCCTGACCGCACCACCGGGCGTGCCGATCCGCGCCCGGCACAGCCGTCCTATCCGATCTCAACCCAGGAGCCATCCCCATGACCACCACCCCCACAGTCGTCCTGGTCCACGGCGCTTTCGCCGATTCCTCCAGCTGGAACGGCGTCATCGAAATCCTTGCCGCCGAGGGCGTTTCCGTGCTCGCCGCGGCCAACCCGCTGCGCGGCCTCACCTCCGATGCCGCCTATGTCGCCTCGGTCGTCGACAGCATCGACGGACCGGTGGTGCTGGCCGGGCATTCCTACGGCGGCAGCGTCATCAGCGTTGCGGCGCAAGGCAAGCCCCAGGTCACCGGGCTCGTCTATCTGGCGGCCTTCATTCCGGAGACCGGTGAGAGCGCGCTGGCGCTGACCGACAAGTTCCCGGGCTCGACCCTCGGCCCGACCACCCGCCCGGCGTCCTACCCGCTGGCCGATGGCGCCGACGGCACCGAGTTGTACATCCGGCAGGACGAATTCCCCCAGCAGTTCGCCGCCGACGTGCCCGCCGCCACCGCCGCGGCCATGGCCGTGACCCAACGGCCGGTCGCGCTGGCCGCGCTCCAGGAACCGGCCGCGGCGGCCGCGTGGACGAGCATTCCGGCATTCGCGCTGCTCACCACCGACGACAAGAACATCCCGCTGCAAGCCCAGCGGTTCATGGCCGAGCGCGCGCAGGCCGAATCGATCGAGATCGCCGCCTCGCACGCGGTCACCGTGTCCCAGCCCGGCGCGGTCGCCGAGCTGATTCTGCGCGCGGTGCGGCAGTCGAACTGACCCATCCGGTGCGGCTGGCCGGCTGAGGTGTGGTCATCCACGCCGAGGCAGTCCTCATCCTGGACCGCGTGAACCCGTTCGACCTGTCCACGCCAAGGTGTTCAGCCGAACCCGGTTGCCGGACGTTCGTGCCGGTATCGGGTTCGGCTGTGCGCGGAACACCCCGCCGATCGATACGGGACTGTTCACGCTAGCGGGTGCCGTCGGTGTGGAAGGACTGGATGCGCCGGACGCCCTGGTGATTCCGGGGACCCGATCCGCTCAGCCCGCTGGCGCCGAGGGCTGCCGGTAGCCCGGCAGCTGAAGACCTCATGACCAAGAGAGCCGCGAGGAACAAAACGGCTCCGATGGCACAGGATGATCCCGATCGTCGCCAGGATGGCGATCTTCGCGACGAATCCGCAGATGAGCCGGATGGTCCCAGAAGATCATGGTGATTGCATCGCTTCAGGTCGTGAGCAGGCGGTTGAAGAACGATCGGTAGCGACGCAGGGCCATACGCAGATCCTCGGTGTCTGCCTGCTCACCGCGATTCCATTGCCCTTCGAGCTCTTGTTTGTGTTCGGCGAACGTCGTGGCCAGCGTCTGCATGACGTCTGCGACCAGAGTGTCGGCCGCGTGCACAGCGTCACGGGGGTCGTCGACGAACTTGTTCTGGATCTCCTGCCAACGCACGCGGAAGCCTTCCTCGTCCTCCGTCGTGAGCAGCTGCGGAGCTTCCTCCTCGGTCGGCGCGGCTGTCTCCTCTGCCTGGGGTTCGGGTTCAGCGGAGCCACTCGTCGGGGTGCTCTCGCCCGGGAAGGCGGGGGCCTCGGACTGCGGTTCGGACGCTTCGTCTGTCGTCCGGCCGCGGGGCTGGGCAAGGTCTTCGGTGGACAGGCCGCCCTCGGGCGGGTCGGGTTCGCGTTGCATATCTCCTCCGGTCTCTGATTGCCTTGGCATTTCGGTTCGGGATCTGGGCCGTTCAAGCCCGGGCGTGACGGGCTTGGCCGCCGTCCGAGAGCAGCTCGTCGAACAGAGCTCGGTAGTGCACCATGGCACCCCGCAGCTGCTCGGTGGTCGCCTTGTGTCGGATGCTGAGCGCCTCGATGTCATGGGCGGCCCGATAGTGCTCGAGCGTGCGGCCGTGCTCGACCGAGAGGTCCTCGAGCTGCTGCTCGAAGCCCTCGGTCGGGTAGCCGCATTCGTGCATCAGGGACGTCACCAGGCGGTCCGCGTCATGCACGGCGTCCTCGGGCCGGTCCACGAATTCCCCTTGCACGTTCGTCCAGTCCCGGCTGTACCGATCACGGACGCTGCTCTGCAGCGGCCGGATATCCAGCGAGTCATGGCGTTTCTCGCGGGACCTGAGCTCGCGCTCGCCGGCCATTCGGCTGTCGGCGCGTTCGACCGTTCGTTCGTACTCCGGGCCGAAGCGTTCACGAAGGTGACGACGGCGGACGAGCAGCAAAGCTGCTGCCACCGCGATCAGGATCACCACCACGAGGGGGATGACGATCGCGAGAACGGTACCTGATGACATCGTGCCCAACCCCTTCACATTTGCCGGAATCTGCCCTATGGCTTTTGCCCATGCGCTGCAGATGAAACCTCATGGTGGGTTGACTTTTGCGCTCACCACATACCCGCTATTCGGGTAGTTCTACTGGATCTACAACGCTGGCCTGACGTTGACCGCGGCCATGATGGCCCTACACGGCACCCTCGCCATTCTGGGCCGACCCAGCGCGCGGCAATCGCACTTCTCGCCGGCCTGTGCCACATCCTGCTGACCGCGGGCCAGGTGCTTTTCTTCATCACCCTCGGTAAACGCGTTGCGACCGAACCTGGCTTGGAACCGGCCACGACAGCGCCCGTGAAAAGGCATGTGGCTGAGCCAGTGCCGTAGCCAGCGCCGGGTGATCCGGCCGGTGAAGGGTGAACACCTCGTTCACTCGGGCTATCGAGGCGGATTCTGCCCGCATGGTGCACGGTTCGGATCGGCGCCAGCCACAGGCGAGACAACCGAGCCCCCCACCTGGACAGGCGGATTCTGGGGGTCGTCGCAACACCGCTGCTAGTTGGTGGTGGACAAGAGCATAGCGAGACGCTCGGCTGGGTTGTCCCAGTCGAGCGTTT
>NZ_JBFAXK010000026.1:0-125398 GCF_040680715.1 Nocardia sp. NPDC051981
GGGGCGATCGAAGGCGATCCGCACCGTGCCCTGCTCGACGTGCCGGTGATACGTGATGTCGGTGAGGTTCTCGAATCCCGGGACGGGCCGCCACAAATCTGGATTGAAGGTCACCGTCCCACCCTAGCCAGCTTCCCATTTCGCGAGATCCACGACCCATGCCCCTCCGGCCAATAGCGAGCCGAAACGCTGTGCAATGCACCATTTTTCGCCTGGCACAGGTCACGTTGCCCGGCATACGACGCGGGCATACAGATCAACGCGTTCGATTTCGATCTAGTTGTATTCCGGATGGATCCAATGAGGATGCTCAGCAGCGAGGTGGTCATCGATCGCGGCCTCGACCAGCTCGCGCCAACGCGGATTGCTCTGGGTGGTGTTCTCGTCGCGAAACCACCGGCAACCAACCGTCGGGCATAAGAATCGATAGGTGCCGAGATTGTCGATGCGGCCGCCCAGGCTTATGGGGCGCTTACGACTCGCACCAGCGTCGCGACGACTGCCCAAGGCTGAAAGTTCGTCTCCCACTCCAACACTCAATCACAGGCCGACTTGTCGGCGACACTTACGAACCGCGTGGTACGTGATCTTGTGACAGGCGGCCTCTGGTTTCGAACGGGCACAGCTTCGTCGCTCCCGACGGGCGCTCGACGATTTCGATGCTGCACTGCGGCGCCAGCTCGATGGCTGCGGACCCTGCATCGAGCAGATGCTGTGCCACGTTGTGGGCCAGCAGATTTCAATCATCTTGGCTAATTTGCGCAACGCGGGGGGCATCCGTAGGGTTCGGTCCGGGCCGACCTGTATACCCCAAGCGGTGTTGACCCACGAGTTGGTGGCCAGTTGCAGCTCGAACGCTGTCGGCTGCCGATGATGTCGATGTCGCCGGGTCAAATTCCCCCTTCACCCGGCGGCATCGCTCTGTCGAATCGGTCACTCACGCAAGTCCTGATTGTGGAATCTTCCCGGCACTCCGGCACAGCCATTCGATTCGGCTGAGGCTCGGCCGCATCTCCCGCTCTGTCTGCCCGGTACCGAGTAAATTCTTCCCATTGATGATCGACGCGTACTCGGGATCGCGCGGGATCGTCGGCAGCCTCCGCCGCCACTCGCCGAACCAGGCGCGCCGCGGCCGCGACGGTCGGTGGCCGGATCGATGACGACCGGAATCTTGCCGCCGAGCTCGAGGGTGACCGGGGTCGATTCTCACTCCGCGCCCGAGCCGTGCTCGCTGGTGACGACGGCCAGCTCACGCCCCGTGCGCAGGACCGCCTCGTCATTGCGGTCGGAGATCCTCCGCCGCGCCGAGTCCGTCATGGCCGACGACTCCGACCCTGGACAGCCTTCCCCGACACCTGGACCTCATCCTGGACGGCCCGACAAACCCGCCGCGGCGAGGCGGCCTACCGCCGCGCCCGACTGGGCCGAGCTGCGACACCTGTGGGCCCCCTGACCGCATTCGAGCGATCGACAACGCGACCTACGTGAATTCACTATCCGCGAGGTCGCCGGGGTACTGTCTGTGCTCAGGCGCTGACCGCACGCCATCCAGACGAGTCAGCTGTAGACGTAGCGGGACCTTCCAGCAGGTGAATGGCTGCGGTTCCTATCCTGCAGACGCGCCGCGTCGTGCTGGACGGATTTGCGCCTCCCGCCCCTTGTCGACCGCTGCCTCTACTGGGCGGGGTGGCAAAAATAGGTATGCCGTGGGTAGTTCTGCCGTCGCGGGTAGGGGCGTCCGTGACGCAGGCTCGTCAGTGACAGCGCAGGCAAGAACTGGCGAGGATTGCGATGTTGGACTACAAGCTGGAGAACCCACGACACCACGGCGGCACGACCCTGATGATTCGGCGTTGCACCGACTGTGCAACGTTGGTCGCGCCAATGACCAACGCCTGCTCATCGTGCCGAGCCACGACCCTGGACTGGGTACCCTCCTCGGGCACCGGGTCGATCGTGTCGTGGAAAGTGGCGCACCACCCCTCGAACACCGGGACGTGGGAGCAGTCCACGGTCGCCATCGTCGAACTCGACGACGGCCCCTGGATCTACTCCACCATCTACGGTGAGCTCCCACCACCCTCGGACCAGCCGATCCGTGTCCGATACGAACCCGACCCGCCCGAGGACCGATTCCCGGTCTTCACCATCGACATCACCATTCCACGAACCCAGGACAACAGCACCCCGCCCGACAGCGCGCCCGCGAATGATACGAACAGCCCACAGTCGGTGATGTCATCGGCGACACACACCACCCACGACCCGGGATGGGTTCGTTCCTCGATGACGCACTGCGATTTCCTGGCGGCCAACAAATCGCTCGACACGGCCGCGCGATCGGTGGTCGAGTTCGCGATCCGACGGGCCCCGTCCGGCGGCGCCAGCGCCGGCGAACTGCTCGTCGCCTTCGGCGTCACCCGCTGGCGGTTCGTGCAGATGATCCGCGAAGCCCTCGTCCAACGCCCCAGCGACACCCGCGATGCGCGCACGCTCAAACGCAACCTGCTGGACTCGCTGTCATGGGCGTGGCGCGCCTACCCCGACTCCTCGCTTGCTTACGCCCCCTGCTAGGGCCACCTTTTCGATTCTCCTGTACTGCAAAATTCGGCAACGAGTAAGGCGACAACGACGTGCCTGATCCGCTACCTTCCCGACACGATCACCCCCAGGGGTCCGACACCGTCGTACACGGCACCTGGGCACCCCAATACGCCGATGCGATCACCGCATTCGCGCGATTGTTCTCCACCGGCCGCGGCGGCGGCGCACTGGCGGTCTACCACCGCGGCCGCCCTGTGATCGATGTCTGGACCGGCACCGCCGACCCCGACCGCGGCATCGCCTGGCAACACAACACCGCCGCACTGTCGTACTCGACCTCCAAAGGCATCACCGCCACCGTGCTGCACCGGCTGGCCGAACGCGGACTGCTCGACTACCACGCACCGGTCGCCGAGTACTGGCCCGCCTTCGGCGCCAACGGCAAGAAGAAGATCACCGTCGCCGAGGTCCTCAGCCACCGCGCCGGACTCTCGCACGTCACCCCGCTCGCCAAGAACCTCGACGAGCTGGTCGACCACCACCTGATGGAAGAGCGGATCGCCGCCGCCGCACCGGACCGATGGCGCGGAATACCCGCCTACCACGCGATCTCCTTCGGCTGGCTGGCCGCCGGAATCGCCCGCGCGGTCACCGGTAAGGGCATGAGCGAGCTGTACCGCACCGAACTCTCCGACCCCCTGGGCACCGACGGCCTCCACCTCGGCATCCCACCATCATCGGCGAACACCACCGTCGCCGTCTCGCACGGATCATCCGTCCCGTTCGGCATCCCCGGCGCCGCCCACGTCCTACGGATCGCCGGACGAATCCCCCTGCCGGGCACCGGATTCGCCCGAGCCATCTACACCCACGGCATCGACCAGCTGACCTCCGGATCCGCCCCAGCGATCCTGACCGGTGAAATGCCCGCCGCCAATGGAGTGTTCACCGCCCGCGCCGTCGCCTCCGTTTACAACACGATCGTCACCGACACCCCACTGCTGTCACGATCACGGGTGCGGCAGATATCGCGCGTGCAGACCTGGCTCCCGGACCGAAACCTGCTGCTCCCCATGGGCTGGCGACTCGGCTACCACTCCATCCCCGCCCCCGGCGCCCCACGAGGCTTCGGACACGGCGGACTCGCCGGCTCCGGCGGCTGGGCCGACCCCGACAGCGGCCTCGCCGTCGGACTCGTGCACAACTGGCTCCCCGACGCACGACACCTACCGCGCGACCAGTTCATCCTCCCGCGCCTGCTCGCCCCCGTCGTCCGCGCCGCCACCGGCACCACACACCCCCAACCGAAGGATCTCAGTACGGGGATCAGCTGACCAGCAGCGTCGGCTTGTTCGCCGAAGATCGAATCCTGCTTCTCGCCAAGCTATCTCGCAACCGTCTGGCTCCCTTCCCTCTCGCGATGGATGACCCACTCACCTCCACGCTCCAGCGCCGACGGACCTCGGTTTCCTTCGGACCCGGATGCACGATCAATACCGTATTCTCCGACCAAATATTGTCTGGCACAGCGACTGTCAGCATCGGCGCAAGGATCGAATCGGGCCGGAATCTCGCTACGCCCGCCCCGAGCGACTCGTTGTCACCGAGTGCCAACTCGACCCCCACGCAGTGCCCCCGGTGTCGCAATTCCGCGTGAAAACGCTGAGTGAGGCTGTTGAATACGCTCGAACGAAGCAGGATTCGCACTGGGTTTCCTTAACACATTGAGCTCGATGCGGCACAAACCGACACGCACCAGAAATTCGAAGACAATGAGGGACAGAAAGGGCCTGCCACTGTCAAGAAGCATGTATGTCACGGCTGCGGCTCACCGCCGCAGGCGCCACGGTCATGCTCAACCGGCTGGAGAAGCAGGGCGATATCGCTCGCTCACCGCACCCCACCGATCGTCGCTGCGTGATCGTCGTGGCCACCGATCTCGCCGCCCGTCGCGTACAGGAGCAACATGGATCCCTACCTGCGGGCGTGAGGGTTTTCGGCCAGCTGCGCCATGCGACGTCGACCTGGGTGTGCGCCGACGAAGGCCCGCTCGGGCAAAATAGGTATGCCGCCCGGGTCATTCGACGGTCGTGGGACTACTCCCGGACAGACGATGCTGAAGCGAAATCCACCAGCACCGTTCCGCGGAGGTTCCATGTTCCCACCGAATGCCCAGAACCCAGACGGTGTCAGCCACGACCGCGCTGACCTCGACCGCTGCGAAGTTGCCGGCCATTCACGTGAGAGTTTGGGACACAACCCGTTTCGGACGTCTGACCAGCCTAGATTGCCCCGCATGGAAGTCCGCTGTCGACAGCTTCAGTATTTCATCGCGGTCGCGGAGGAGCTGAGTTTCACTCGGGCCGCCAAGCGGCTGCACCTGTCGCAGCAGGGCCTGAGCACACAGATCAAACAGCTCGAGCACGAAATGGACGTCACGCTGTTCTCGCGCACCACCCGGCAGGTGGAGCTCACGGCGGCTGGGGCGGCATTTCTGCGACATGTCCGGGACGCATTGACCAGCCTGGGTTCCGGGCTCGAAGAGGCCCGGGCGATCCATCGCGGTGAGCACGGCCGGCTGGCGCTGGGCTGCCTCGAGGGAGCGGCCCTGACCTTGACCGAACCGATTCTGGCCGCATTCCGGAAGCGCCATCCCGAGGTCAGCCTCGAGTTGAACCACGTCACCTACGAGACCCCGTCGGCGGGCCTGGCGAGCGGACAGGCGGATGTCGCGTTCGTGCGGCGACCGTTCAACGACACCGGGCTACGATTCGAGCCGCTGTTCCGGCAACCGCTGATGGTGATGCTGCCCACGAACCACCGCCTTGCGGACCGCGATGAGGTCGTGGTGGAGGAACTGCTCGACGAGCCGATCCTCTCCTCGGCGGCCACCGACCCGATCTGGAATGCCTTCTGGCAGTTGGACTCCCATCGCGGCGGCCGCCCGGCGCCGGTAGCCTGCCGCACGAAGACACTGCTGGAGGAATTGCAGCAGGTGGCCACCGGAGCCGCTATCGCGATGACCGTGCCGTGCGCCGCCTGGATCAAATTTCCCGGCGTCCGGCTGGTCCCGGTGACCGACGCGGCCCCGAACGAGGTCGCCGTGAGCTGGCGCGCCGGGCATGAGAACACTCTGGTGCGCTCCTTCGTCGACATCGCACGCCGGGTCCGCGACGCGAATCCCGGCCTGCTCGCCCGGCTCGAGACACCGCGCCGCCGGGACCGGCACCACGCACGCGCGTCAGACGCGATATCCGCCTGACCTATTCGAGCCGGTCAAATCCCGCTGCGAGAATTCGGGGATCAGCATCCAGCGCATCGCGTTCCACCTCGTTCGGCGAGGGTTTTCGAGAACTGTCGTATTCATGCTCTGCTGCTTGTGGATGACACCGCCGGTTCCGAAGCTCGAGTCGGTCGCCGGCGGCACCGATTATTCGCGGTCGCCCCACGTCTCTGGGAGGCTGGCCCCACGTCTCTGGGAGGCTGGCCCCACGTCTTTGGGGGGCTGCGAGCCTTTCCAATATTCCGCAACATCCCGGAGAACGCGGAATTTGGATATTCATGAGCCGATGTGCAATAAGAACATTCGCACACCGGGAAACACTAGAGCACAACGAAAGAGAACTTAAATCCTATTTTGAGGACCATTGACATCCCGGTATTGTCAATGGTTCGGCCACTACCGGTCCTTTCCGAGTAGCGGGTCGCGATCGCAGTTTGCTACACGCACCGTAAGCCGGAAAGGCTCAGTCGCGCGGCGAGGTGGCCGATCATTTCGATCCGCGGTCGATCACGGATTCTGGCCTTCCGCACCTTCTTCGACCCATGCCGCGATCTGGGCGCGGGAGGTGAATCCGAGTTTGGTGAGGATGTGCTCGACGTGGCCCTGGGCGGTGCGTTGGGAGATCACCAGTTCGGCGGCGATCTGTTTGTTGGTCAGGCCCCGGGTGACGAGGTCTGCGACCTGGCGTTCACGCTTGGTCAGAGCCACGCCCGGACCCGAGGCCGGCGGAGCGACGGCGGGCTGCTCGCCGAGTGCGTACGCGACGGCCGCGTCCATCCCCATCGCTCGGCCGCTGCGGACGGCCGCATCGAACCTGCGTGCGCCGAGAGCCGACTGGGTCAGCCGGAGACATTCGTCGTGATACTGCGGCACGAGCGGGACGATACTTGCGACGGTACCGAGGGACCGGTCGAGTTCCTGCGCGGCTCCCATCAGTACGGCCGCGCGCTCGGCATCACCGTCGGCGCACGCGGCCCAGGCCAAAGCCTCGAGACTCACGGCAGCGATGAGCGGACTGCGTATTCGCCGATGGATTCTCAATGCCTTCTCGAGCAGCTCGGTGGCCTGGGACCGGTCGCCTTCCTGCCAGGCGATAGTGCCCAGGCCGTAGAACGCAGTCGAACGGAAAAGGGTTTCGCCGTGCGCTTCGGCGATGGAGATCAGCCGCCGGTAGGACTCGGCCGCCCGTTGGGTATCACCGGCAAGTCCGTGCACCAAACCGAGCGCGAGCAAAGAGGCAAAGTACGCGAATCCGGGTCGGTAGGAATCGAGCGCTTCGACGGCGCGTTCAAGGCGCGAGGTCGCGAGGTCGAGGTCCCAACGATAAACCGCCACCCCACCGTCGGAGCTGTCCATCAGCGCCTGGTTCATCGGGGTGGGATCTTGCTGGGTGAGGAGACGCCCCTCCTCGACGAGCGCGGCCGCCGCCGGCACATCACCTCGCATCACGACCATGGCGCAACAGGCGTGGATCGCTTTGACCCGGTCGGGGATGGATTGCCGGGCGGGGTGGGCGAGAGCACGCTCGATCCAGCGGCGACCTTCGCTGTACAGGCCCCGGAAAGTCCAGAACCCCGCCAGTGCGGCGGTGGTCCGCAGTGCGGTTGCGGCCGCCTGGTCGGTGTCCTCGGCCAGGCAGTATTCGAGCGCGCCGCGCAGATTCGGTAGTTCGCGGTCGAGCCGGGCTACCCAGTAGGGCTGCCGGTCGCTGATCCACTGGTCGTCCGCGGTCAGCGCCAAATCCTGGTACCACTCGCGGTGCCGCCGGCACAGATCGGCGTACTCGCCGATTTCCTGGAGCTTCTGCCGCCCGTAGTCACGCACCGTCTCCAACATCCGGAGCCGCACCACACCCTGGGACTCGACCCGGATCAGGATCGACTTGTCCACCAGTGAAGACGCCACATCCAGCACACTGTCGGTATCCAGGTCGATGCCGCAGATCCCTTCGACAGCGTCGAGCTCGAAACCACCGGCGAACACCGACAGCCGCGCCCACAGCCGCCGCTCGACCGGGCTGCACAGCC
The DNA here is from genome assembly GCF_040680715.1 of Nocardia sp. NPDC051981. Lineage (NCBI taxonomy): Bacteria > Bacillati > Actinomycetota > Actinomycetes > Mycobacteriales > Nocardiaceae > Nocardia > Nocardia sp. NPDC051981. Next base: position 7,855 of record NZ_JBFAXK010000026.1, read on the forward strand.
GGTAGCTCCAATCGACGCACCACCGCAGCGTCTGCTGCCGCGTCGGCGCGCTGCGACTGGCGCGGGTCAACAACGCATACCGGTCGTCGAGCCGCCCCAGGATCTGCTCTGGCGACATCGTGCGGACCCGCGCGGCGGCCAGTTCGATCGCCAGCGGCAACCCGTCCAGCCGCGCGCAGATCCGGGCCACCGTTGCCTTGTCGTCGTTGGAGAGCCGCAGGCCCGGCACCGCCGCGGTCGCGCGGTCGGCGAACAAGGTCACCGCGTCGTAGCGGGGCAATTCTCGCGACGACGGCTCCCGCTCCGGATCCGGGACCGGCAGCGGCGGCACCCGCAGCACCACCTCTCCGCCGATATCGAGCGGTTCGCGGCTGGTGGCCAGGATCCGCAGGTTCGCACATGCCCGCAGCCATGTCTCGGCCAGCCGCGCGACCGCCATGGCCAGGTGCTCGCAGTTGTCCAGCACCAACAGCGACTCACGATCGGACAGGAACTCCACCACCACCTGCGGCAACGGCCGTGCCAAATCATCACGCAACCCCAGGGCAGCCGCCACCACGTCGACCAGCAGCGCGGGGTCGGACACGTCGGCCAGCTCGACTAACCACAACCCGTCGCCGAACTCCCGGCGCACAGTCGCCGCGGAATGCAGCGCCAGCCGCGTCTTGCCGACCCCGCCGATCCCGGTCAATGTCACCAACCGCGCCGAGGCCAGCAGATTCTTCACCTCCGCCACCTCGTTGCGTCGGTCGACGAAACTGGTCAATTCCGGCGGCAGATCGCCCGCACCCTGCGAAAGCGCTGATGTCGGTGCACGCCACTCCGACGCGACGGGCCCACGGTCCCCGCGCTCGTGTGCCGGTTCGGCCTGCAACGCCATCTCCTTCAGGGCGTACCCGTGGTGGCGCTGTGCCTGCCGGATCGCCTCCCCCAGCGCCTGCGCCGACGGCCGCTCAGCAGGATCACGGCTCATCGCCGCCGCCATCAGCGCGGCGATGTCCTCCGCAATGCCCTGCTCACGCAGATCCGGCACCGGCTCGGTGGTGATCCGCAGAAACTGGGTCACCACGTTCTCCCCGCTGCGCCGCTCGAACGCCGCATGCCCGGTCAACGCACAGAACAGGGTCGCGCCCAATCCGTAGACATCCGCCGCGGGAGTCGGAGCCCCGCCCTCGAGCACCTCCGGAGCTGTGAACGCCGGCGACCCGGTCACGGTGCCCGTCTCGGTCCGGAACCCGCCCGCGATACGCGCGATACCGAAATCCGTCAACGCGGGCTCACCGTAATCGGTCAATAAGATATTGCCCGGCTTCACATCTCGATGCAGGATGCCCAGCCGATGCGCACTCTCCAATGCCCCGGCGATCTTCACCCCGATCCACAACACCGTCTCCGCCTGTAGCGGACCTTGCTCACGGATCCGGGCATCCAGCGAACCCAATGGGTGATAAGGCATCACCAGAAACGGGCGCCCGTTCGCGGTGGCCCCCGCCTGCAGCATCGTGACGATATTCGGATGCCCCGTCAACCGGCCCATCGCCCGCTGCTCCCGGAAAAAACGCGCCCGACTCTCGGCATCCAACTCGGCGGTCAGCACCTTCACCGCCACCGTCCGATCCAGCTCGTCCTGCGTGCAGCGATACACCACACCGAAACCGCCCCGCCCGATCTCCTCCGCATCCTCGAACCCGGCCTCGGCCAATTCCTCTGTCACCGAATCGAACACGTCACGGACCGTCCGGAACCGATCATTGTCACTCATCAGCCACACACACCACCCGCCAGCAAAGGCACGAACACGGAGAATCGCTGTGTTAACTCGTCGTTAATGGACAGCGTATCCCCACCGACCTCGGCGACCGAAGTAGTTGGGCGGGAGCGAGCATGTGCCCACCGTGTAGCTCTATCGCAGCGGTTTCGCCCTCGTGGCGGCACATATCCGGGGCCGCCGAACCAACTCGGGCCCGCCCGCTGACAACCGCTGCCCGCGTCGGCCGCCGAGGACTCGGATGACGACGAGGGGTCGCCGAAGCCACTCGGATCCGCAATATCTCCATACGGCGATTCGTGGAGTGACTGTTTATACGCACGCACCGGCGAAGGCTCGGCCAAAAATAGGTATGTCCCCCGGCTATTCAACCGTCGTGGGAGTACTCCGCACGGACGATGCTGAAGCGAAATCCACCAGCACCGATCCGCGGAGGTTTCCATGTTCTCGCCGAATGCCCAGCAACCAGAGGGTGCTAGCGACGACCGCGCCTGTTGTGTCGAAGACACGTTGACGATCCGGCGTTGCGCGGCCTGCGACAAGCTCTTCGCACCGCTGACCCCCGCGTGTTCCGCCTGCGCGTCCGACGATCTCGAGTGGGTGCCCTCGTCCGGTGCTGGTTCGATCGTGTCGTGGCGGGTGGTCCATCGCGCGAGTGATCCGCACGGCGAGTTGACGCCGTTGACGATCGCCGTAGTCGAACTCGACGAGGGCCCATGGGTCTACACCTCCATCGAAGGTGACGTCCCGCTGATCTCCACCGGGCCGGTACGCGTGCACTTCCAGCCCAGTCCCCGCCAGGACGGGTTCCCGGTCTTCACGGTCGACGCAGATTCGCGACAGCCGGCACCCACGATCGCCAAGCTGGTCATGACCGCCCGCGCCGGTAGATCGTCATCGCGCATGCCGGCCACAACCCGCCCACTCCCGTGAGCAGATCAGCCGCGCCTGCGTACCGAGAGCGATGGCACAGGGTGCACAGATGCCGCCCCTGGGCTGACAGATCCAGATGACACACGCCCCGGCTGCTGGAGGTAACCCTCTCGTGGCCGACCGACCGGGAAACCGGATGCTTCGATGACTGCTTTACTGCCTCTTGCCTATGGATACGTGCGCGACGATCTGCTGAGCGATCGCGACCCGAATTCCAGCGACAGCATATTGCGGGCCGCCGCCAGATCACTCGGGTATGCGCTGGGCACCGTATTCCACGAGTCGGAACCACAGAACGCGACATTGCCCCCGGCCTTCGTCGATCTCGTCCAGGAATGCCGGCGAGCCAAGGCACAAACTGTGCTGACGCTGCCCGGGCACCTGTCGGGCATGTCCGTGTGCCGCATGGTCCTCCTCGCGATCCTCGAGGTACGAGCCGAAGCCGCAGTGCAGGAAGTTCACCCCTGACCTGGATGATGTTCTGCGTGCCCTGACCGGGCAGGCCACCATGGAAGTTGTCGCACGATGAACACCATTTCCGCGCCACTGACCGATTCGTCGATCATGCTGCGCCGCCACCTGAAACGCATCGCCCGGACTCCGGTCGCGATATTCGACGCCGCGCTGATGGCGGTCGTGATGATGCTGGTTTCCGCGTACCGGATCCTGCAGGTCGCCGAGGGGGCCTACTACCGGTGGCGCAATCAGTTCGACGGCCTGGAAGCCGATGGCGCGAAGAATATCGAGGACCTCGAGCGGGAGGAAAGCCACCCTGAAAACGCCGCTGGCCGAAGCGGATCCGCAGCAGGCGGCGTTGAAGGAGATCACGCTGGAAACTTCTGTACCCGGAATGCCGGCAGGCGGCCGCGGCTCACCTGATGCGCGTGTTCGCGGGTGAGCCTCATGACTCAACAGCAGACAGAGCGCGGGTGGCCGGTCGATGGCATGGCAGTGTGGGCCGCAGCGGGTGCCGAGCGGCCGGAAGACACCCCCGTTCCGTTGATTCCGCCGGCCATCGACCGCTCGCAAGTACGACCCGTGTCGTCCGGTTCGTTGGTTGACGCCGAGGCTGCTCTCTCGCTGGAGCTGACGAGTTTTGTCGGCCGGCGCGTCGAGCTGACCGAGGCCAAGAGTCTCTTGGCGAGTTCGCGGCTGCTGACTTTGACCGGGATCGGCGGGGTGGGCAAGACCCGACTGGCGTTGCGGATCACGGCACGTGCGCAACGCAGTGTTCCGCACGCAGTGTCGCTGGTCCAGCTCGCGGAGCTGCGAGACGGTGCGCTGCTGCCCGGGGTGATCGCCGCCGCTGTCGGGTTGCGGCCACAACGGAAGCCGGTCCTCGATGTGCTGATCGGATACCTGGCCCCAAAGCAACTGCTGCTGGTGCTCGACAACTGCGAGCACATCATCGACACGGTAGCGAAGATCGCTGAGGCATTGCTGCGTGCGTGCCCGGGACTACGGATTCTCACCACCAGCCGCGAGCCCCTGAACATAAACGGGGAAGCGGTGCTGCGGGTCCAGCCACTGACCGTTCCCGCCCCGGATCGAGAACGACAACCCTCTTGGCTGGTGGATCAGCGCCCGACTTCGCGAATTGCATGGTGCCACCGCATCTCTGATTGACAACCGAAGCTTGTCAATCCGGGCAGAATCATGATTTCTCTGCAGTTCCATTGCGAACTAACGTCTTCCGGCGTGAGCCCCAACCGACCTTCCGCAGAATGGCGGCGGAACTCGGTTTGCACCACGAAACACTGCGACTGTCGCTCAGTCATGCAGAACGCGCGGAAACCGCCACCGGTGGGCATCCTTGCGCAGGCTGAAGAAGCTGCCGGCCACCGGATCCTCCAGCGCACCTGAGACTCCACTGTCAGCCGGGGAGGCGGAGTCCGGATCCAACTTCCCATTCAACCCAACCCGCCCCTCGAAGTATCGATGATCACCCAGAAGGACACATGAGGGCCATCACCGCCTTATTGCTCGCCGCCGGATTGCTGATGGCCCCGGCCACATATCTCGAGCCGGTCGCGCACGCCGCGCCCGCCGGATTGAAGGGCCCGTTGAGTACGCGCGGGCGGTACATCATCGATGAGGCCGGTAACCGGGTGAAATTGAAATCCGGCAACTGGCACGGGTCCAGCGGCACCTGGACCGGCAGCGGTGACGACGAGGATCCGGCGAACAATACCGCGCAGGAAGTCGGGCATCGCGCGCCGCTCGGACTGGACCGGGTGCCGCTGGACAAGATCGTCGGAGACTTCAAAGACCTGGGGCTCAACAGTATTCGGCTGCCCTTCTCCAACGAGATGATCACCGACAGCCGCCCGGTCAAGGGTCTGACCGCCAATCCGTCGCTGAACGGCCTGAAGCCACTCGAGGTGTACGACCGGGCGGTCGCCGCGCTGACCGACGCCGGGCTGGGCGTCATCCTCAACAACCACACCACCTCCACCCGCTGGTGTTGCGCCGTGGACGGCAACGAACGCTGGAATTCCGGGCAGGGTACCGACAAATGGGTGGACGACTGGGCGTTCATGGCGGCGCGGTACAAGGGAAATCCCGGAGTGATCGGCGCGGATCTGCGCAACGAGGTCCGCCGCGACACCTGGAACGACGTGAACTGGGGTTGGGGCGACGATCACGACTGGTATGAAGCCTCCCGCAAGGCCGGTGACCGAATCCTGGCCGGCGCCAACCCGAATCTGCTCATCATGATCGAGGGCATCAACTGGACCGGCATCCCCACCGACCTGACCGGGCACGAGCGTCCGATGCTGAAGCCGATGAAGACGCTCTCCGACACCCTGGTGGTCTCGCACAAGATCGTCTACGCCGCCCACTTCTACGGCTACATCGGACCGAACCACACCGGTGGAGACGGCCTGGGCGGAGGCGAAACCCACGACCCCCGTTTCCGGGACATGTCGCGCGATGATCTGTTCAAGGCCATGGACGAGCGGGCTGGTTTCGTCGCCACCACCCCCGACCGGCATTTCACCGCGCCGGTCTGGGTGAGCGAATTCGGTATCGGCAAAGACGCCGAGGGCAAGGACAAGGCGTGGTTCCCCAATATGGTCGACTACCTCATCGACCGAGACCTCGACTTCGCGTACTGGCCGATTGTGGGGTTCCAGCACAACGACCAGGGCAATCAGTGGGGTTTGCTGCGCTACGACACCGACGGCGGCAAGCGCAGTGTCATGGACGCCGACGACTGGCGTGGCCCGCAGATGCGGCGACTGCTAGACGCGAACGGCAAGACCGGACAGGTGGACCGGGTCCGGAGCTGGTCGGCACTCGACGGCAAACACGTCACCCACAACGCTTCGCTGCGGGCCAGTAACGACTGGGATTCCGGCGCGAACAAGGTCGTCTGCCCCGATGACCAGCGGTTGATCGGCATCAGCTCGTCCGACGAACGGGGGCTGTGCACCGACGCCACCGAGGGCGATCTCTGGAAGCCGGGCACGACCGCGGTGAAGGTCGCCGAGGAGAAGGTCACCACCGACTGGGCGGGTGGCTTCACCAAATACCAATGCGCCGAAGGACAATTCATGATCGGCTACAGCCAGCGTGGGGACGGCATGTCGGCCATTCTTTGTGCACCGGGCCGGATTCCGCTGGCGGGTGCGGGCCGCACCCTCTGGGATGACAAATACGACCAGCGCCCCGCCTCGGGCGAGGGCGGCGACTACGCCGAGGGCCACATCAAGGCCCAGTGCAATGCCGATGAGTACGCGGCGGGCATCGCCTTCTCGTGGAAGTTCTGGCGCGGCGGACATCCCGACGCCCTCTACTGCCGCAAGCTGAAGTAGCCCACCCCGGCGGTTGACAGAGCGAACCCGATGGCCCCGACCGAACATTCGGCGGGGCCGTCGGCCGTCTTCCGCGCCCCAGAGCTCCCGCGAAGAGCATGCGGACCAGAACGTCAGTGACTCGCCTGCCACGCGGTGCCTTGCGCGGATGTCCGGCTGTAAATCTGTGTCCCCCAACAGCGAACCGGTAACCGCGAGGAAGCTCACCAGCGAAACCGACCGCCCCGGAGTACCTTTCACCAACGCATCAAGGCAACCAGGTTTTGATACAAAGTCGCCATTCGTAGAACTTGGTGAGTCGATGAGCAAGCCAGGACGTTCCAGATTCGGGGCGCCTCCGCGAAGAGTCGACTCCCGGGGAACTGCTCTCGGATCTGGAGTGCGTACCCCCTCTCGGCCTGTGGGCAGATCATCGGGGCATGAGTCGGCAGATCATCGACAAACCTGTCGGCAGATCATCGGCCACAGTGTCGGCAGATTATCGGAGGATTGTTAACTGGGCCATGGTGCGGCTCCAGGTGAGTTGGTCGACCGTGACCCGAGACCGGCTACCCCGAGGCAGTCCGACGCCTCGGCGACCGCTTCCATGCGGGATACGTCCTCTACTGCGGCGACCAGCAACTCCCATTCGGCGACCAACTGTCATGCCTTCCCATCAGCGCACTTTGGAGCACACCGGCGCCGTAACCAGACCGTGTCTCGCACAAACTTCGCCGGGCCTTCGACGGAGGCGGTGGTCATCGCCACCGGGATCGACTCGAAGCCCGACACTGCGTCTGGCGTCAGCGCAGCTGGACGGGGAGGGTGGCCAGACCCCGGGACGATGAGGCGTTTGCGCCTTTCGAGGTCGGCGTCGGGAGGCTAGTTCGAGGTTGGGGTGGGTGGAACGGATTCCTCGGCGCCTCCTGGTGGTCGGACACCGCTGGCATCGATCACATCCACGCCGATATCGCTGAACCGGCCGGCTCGTACGCTAGTCGGCACGGGCGATCCTGACGATGTGCAGACGGCCCCCGACCTCCCCGGGGAAGCGGCGGGAGGTGATCGTCACCGCTTGCCAGCCGCTGGGGGTGTGGGCGCGGATCCGCGCGGGGGTAACAGTTTTGGAGTCGAGCAGTCCGGGCTGCAGCATGACCGCGGTTTTCGCGATCGCGTCCCAGTCGTCGCGGTGGATCAATTCGGCGTCGCCCTCGCGTTGCCAGTCGATCCAGGTGGGTACGTGCCCGATCCATTGCGCGATGAGCGGGGCACCGGTGGGCGGGAACGCGATCAGGGCGGCGGCGGGTGCATCCGGCCCGGGTTCATCGGTCAGGCCGAGCGCTTCGTGCGGGCTCAGCGAAACCGGATCCACGTCGGAGACATCGTGTGTCAGCCCACGCAGGCCGGGCCGCTCCAAATCGGTTCGGCCGACCGCGAACGTCTGCCAGTTCATCAGGCGCCCATTGTCGTGCAGAACCACGATGTGCTGGCTGAATTGCGCACCGGGTTGGGGGTTGGTGCCCAGTGCAATCAAGGCGGTGGCGTCATCGAATTTCACGACCTTGCGGAAGAATTCACCGGGCGAGCGAACCCGTTTGAATCCATCGGCATCATCGGTGGACATCATCCATGACTCGAGGCGCTGCTGAACTTGCAGATCCCCGGCGTACCACGCGATTCCAGCTGCAGGGCGATGAGCGGGAATAGGTTCGCCCGGCGCCCCGACCCACAGGTGGACGGCATACACCTCGTCGTCGGGGCCGAGGATGGGCAGGGCTTGGACGCGGCTGTGACCACCGCGGCCGGAGACCACCTGATCGAAGACCGATCCGGACCGGCGCACCCAGTCGATGGTGTCGGTGACATCGACACCTTCGTTGCGCTGCAGCGACCGCAGCGACACCCAATCGCGGCGTTCGCCGTCCTTGGCGACGATGGTTGCGGGGGTGTCCAGAGGCCCAAGGGCCTCGATCAGAAACCACGACATCGAGAGCGCCTACCTCTTGGTGGTGGCGGCCACCGAGCGGCCGCGGGCGGTCAATTCGAACGGGTCGGGGCGCAATGTTCCGCGCTCGCGCAGAGTCAGGGGCGCGGCGGAGGTCGTGGCCAGGTCGAAGGCGTGTACCAGCCGGCCCAGCATCAGCGTTGCCTCGTGCAGCGCGAACGCTCGGCCGATACACGAGCGCGGGCCTGTGCCCCACGGCTGGAAGAACCGGTCAGGGACGGCGCGCAACGCGGCGGAATCGAAGCGGTCCGGGTCGAAGGCCGCGGCGCCTGGACCCCACACATCGGAGTCGCGCTGTGCGGCCAGCGCAAGCACGAACACTGCCCGCCCCGCCGGGATCCGATAGCCGCCGAGGTTCTGGTCGGTGCGCGCGATCCGGAAGTAGCCCGGCGCGGGCGGCCATAGTCGGAGACATTCGTTGAGGAACTGACGCGTGAATCGCATCTTCACCACGTCGTCGTAGCCCAGATCGGTTGTCTGCGCGGGCATCTCGGCGCGCACGCGCTCTTGATAGTTCGGGTTCTGCGCCAGGTAGTACAGCGCGACTTCCAGTAGGGCGGCGGTGGTTTCGTGCCCGGCGATCAAGAACGTGAGTGTCTGGTCCCTGATGTTGTCCGCTGGCAGCCGAACCCCGGTCTCCGGGTCCGTGGCTGTCAGCATCAGCCCGAGCAGATCGGATGCGTCGCTGGCGCTTTCGCGCTGCCGGTCGGCGATCAGTTCGTCGACGTAGCGCTGCAGGGAGGCGATGTCACGGCGCACGCCGGGCGCTCGCAGCGCGGCCCGCACGTCGCCGATGATGGGCAGGTCGTTGGTGGATTCCGAGGCCCACTGCAGCGTGCGGCCCAGCTCCTGCACGAATCGGTGCGAATCGCTGTCTTGCGCGGCGGCGTCGAACAGCCGTAGGTCGCGGCCGAACCCGGCCCGCGCGATCACTTCGAGGGTGGCGCGGGTCATCGCCGAATGAACAGCCACACCACCCCCGCCTACCGAGGCCCATTCGGTCACCAGGTCATCGGCGACCGAGGCCATCGCATCGTGGTAGGTGCGCATGGCAGCTTGGGTGAACCCCGGAGTGAGGATGCGGCGGGCCTGCCCCCACAGGGGATCCTTCGAGCTGGCCGTGAACATGCCGTGCGGGGCGACCGGCCGGATCTTCGCCAACGGCCCGAGAAGTACACGCCCCCAGGATGTTTCATCGTTGCACTGCGCCGCCAACCGGCCGCCGGTCACGATGATCAACTGCGTGCCGAGCAACTTGCGCTGGAAGATCGGCCCCAGCCCGCCCTGCGCAAGCTTCAGCTCGTGCTGCGTCGGGCGGTGGCGGTCCACACTGGCCACATCGCCGAGGATCGGAAGCCGACCCGGCGGATGCGGCAGCGCATCCAAAGACAGCGCGGCACTTGATGATTCCATGCGTGCCACTCAAACACGCCAACCCGCTGATTGCCATCCCGAGTGCGATCGGGCTCCGCGCGAATTCCTCCGACGTCGGTTGCGCGAGCCCTTACCCTCATGATTTGCTTGTCGCCAAGCTGGGCGGCTCATTCCCCTAGCTGGACGTAAGAAGCTCGCGCACAGCGCGGTGTACCTATGCACCCGTCTGTCCTGCTGAGCTGCGCGATACGACCAGTAGGTGAGATGACGAATGAGCACCCAAGACCGCGCCAGCGCACCACACGGTTCAGGGCTGACATTGCCATGCCGCCGTGATTCGCCGGTCATCGCTCATCGGGTAAGCCGGGTCGAATTCGTCGAAATCTCCACCGTGCATCGCCGGCCGTCCGTGCCCGCTCTGCTCTGTGCTGTACAGACCGAGCCGTCGGCGCAGCCGATCACGCAACGGCGAGGTGCCTGCAGCAACCCGATTGTCGTGGGTCTGCCAGGAATCATCTACCCGGCGCATACAGGCTGGCTCCGCAGGCCGGGGGCCTCGATGATCACCGCGGATTGACCGCGGCCTGACGTTGGGGGCCGGGCTCGGAGGGGAACTCCGGCCCCCAACTACTCCCGAGACCCGTTCCAGCACACCGCTTGTGGGCAGCCTATTCGACCCACTGCCGTACAGGCCGAGGGTCAGCAGTTCAGCGGCAACCGGACCGGGAGGGCGGTGAGGCCTCGGACGATGAGGCTTTTGCGCCAATGGAGGCCGGTGTCGGGGGCGAGTTCGAGGTTGGGGTAGGTGGATAGGAGGCGGGTGAGGGCGATGGCGCTTTCGGTCCGGGCGAGGGGGGCGCCGACGCAGCGGTGGATGCCGTGGCCGAAGGCTATGTGGTTGGGGGAACGGTCGGGGTCGAAGCGGTGGGGGTCGGGGAATTGGGTGGGGTCGCGGTCGGCGGCGGCCATGGAGATGAGGATGAGTTGGTCCTGGGGGATTTCGATGCCGCCAAGGGTGGTGGGGGCGGTGGTGTAGCGGAAGGTTGCTTCGGTGGCGGGGGCTTCGAAGCGGAGGACCTCCTCAATGAAGGCGGGGATGCGGTCCGGGTCGGCGAGGAGGGCCTGGTGAAGGTTCTTGTCGGCCAGGAAGATTGCGACGCCGTTGCCGATGAGGTTGACCGTGGTTTCGAAGCCGGCCACCAGGAGCAGGAAGACCATGCTGATCAGTTCGCGGTGGCTGAGGCGGTCGTCGTCCTGGCGGGCGGCGATGAGTTCGGAGAGCAGGTCCCGGCCGGGGGTCGCGTCCTTGGTGCGGATCAACTGGTCGATGTAGCGGACGAAATCCATGACCGCGGTGGCGCGGGCCTCGTTGCTTTCCTCGCTGGACAACAGCGAGGTGGACCAGCGTTGGAAGGCGTCGCGGTCCGTGCTGGGGACACCGAGTAGTTCGCAGATCACCGACATGCCGAGCGGGACGGCGAAACGTTCCAGCAGATCCACGACTTCGCCACGGTCGGAAGCCAAGTCGGCGAGCAACTCGTCGGCGAGTTCGCTGATCCGCGGCGACAGCTCGGCCATGGCCCGTCCGCTGAAGGCCCGGTTGACCAGCCCGCGCAGTCGGGTGTGCTCCGGCGGGTCGTAGAAGACCATCATGTCCGCGAACATGCTGCCGCCGAGATGCCGGTCGCCACCCTCCGCCGCGACCGTGGCCTTGGCGCCGGGGGACTTGAGGACCTTGCTGATGGCGGGATCGGTGAACGCGGCCTTGGCGACCTCGTAATCGGTGACCAGCCATCCGAGTCCGGAATCCGGCAGGCGGACCCGATGCACCGCTCCCCTGCCCCGCAACTGGTCGTACACCGTGTGCGGGTCATCGAAGAAGTTATCGGTCAGTTCGATGACCTCGGTCGCCAAATTGTCTGCCGGAGAGCCGATCTCGTACCCCATGTTTCGGAATGTATCAGGGCGGGTCCGGCGCGACCCGAACCGAACATCCCCGGCCCGTATATACAATCGCGTTGCATGTAGTACCCAGAGAGGATCCGCCGAGAGTGGTGAACGAGCCCACGAAACAGTCGTTGGGGCAGCATCTTACGTTTCTGCGCAAGCGCGAAGAGGTGCACAGGCACGAGACCGGCGAGCTTCCCGCGGCGCGGAAGTTCAGCCGGGAAAAGGCTGCGGCCGAAGCGCATATCACCGCCAGCTACCTGACCAAGGTCGAGCGTGACGAGGTCGGACAGGTCGACGTCGGGATCCTGCGGGTGCTGGCGACGACCTATCAGGCCAGCGACGACGAGTGGCGCTATATCTGCGATCTGGCCGGCTATGCCTCGCCCTATCCGTCCATCACCGGAATCGGCCCGGCCCTGGAGATCCCGGAGCTCGAGGTGTTCGAGACCGCGGTGACACCGATCATGGCCACCGAAATGACCGAGGCGGCAGCCGATCTCGTGTCCTTCTACGCGCCGCAGCGCCGGCTGATCACGGCGAATCAGGCCTACTACGATACCTTCCCGACGCATCGGCCGGGGATGTACATGCTCGAGTGGTCGTTCACCGACGAGGCTCGGGAAATCATGATCAACTGGGATGATCAGGTGGGGATCGGAGTCGCCACCCATCGAGGATTCATGGGACGCTACGGCCACACCTCGTGGGCGCAGGAATATCACGAACGGCTGGAGCGCTTCCCCGACTTCCGGACCATGTGGGAAGCCGGGGCCGTGACGTACACGTTGCCACTGGATATGCAATCGCGCCTGCGGGTTCGAGGCGGGCTGTACTCGCTGACCATGGAGAACTGGCAGATGCAGCACCAGCTGCCGATCGTCCGTTCCCGGGGCCGGCTCCATCCCCTGGACGCCGGCAACTCCTGACAGCCCACCGCCGGGCGGCTACTGGATCAGCTTGTGCTTCAACTGTTCGATGGTCTGACCCTTCAGGCCCAGACCGTCCTTCAGATACTTGTCGACCGAACCGTAAGTCGCGGTGAGCTGGTCGATTCCGGCCTGCAGGTAGCTGCGGTCCACGCCGAGCAGCGGCTGGTAGAGGGCGGCGGCCGCGTCGCCCTTGGCAGCCTTGATCTGGGCGAGGGTGGCGGCGATGGAGGCGGCCGAGTACTGGTTGGTGAGCAGGTAGTCGTTCATGATGGTGTCGGAGTCGACGCCGGCGATGCTCAGCAGCAGGTAGGCGGCCCAGCCGGTACGGTCCTTGCCCGCGGTGCAGTGGAAGACCGCGGGACCGTCCTGACCGGCGAGCTGGGTCAGCAGATTCGCGAATCCCGCACGCTCGTCCGCGCCGGTGACGAAGAGCCGGTTGATGTCCCGCATGAAGTTGGCGGCGTCATCGGGCGACTTCAGCTTCGCCACGGCGCTGGACAGATCGCCACCGAGAATCGGGATGTTCACATACGTCGCACCGGTCGGAACACGGTCCTGCTTGGCGGCGATCTCGCTGCTGCTGCGCAGGTCGAAGACGCTGCTCAGGTGCAGCCCGTTCAGCGTGGCCAGGTCGGAATCGTTGGGGGTCAGCGCGTTCGAGCGGTAGAACACCCCCTTGTTGACGTGGTGGCTGCCCTGCGCGTCGTAACCGGCGCCGGTGCCCGCGACATCGCGGAAATTGTCGACGCTGGCGAGCCGGGGCACATCCGCCGCCTGATCGGATTTCGGCTTGGCGGTCGCCGCCGGCAGCGCCGACAGCTGGGCATCCACCACGTTCCCGAGCAATGGGCTTGCCAGCAGCCCAGCACTCAGCGCGACAACGACGGCGCTACGACGCCACGAAACAGACAACTCTCAGACTCCTGTTCGTGCCTGCCACCCGTGCCCTGATCTGCGACAACGCGCGACACGCAATTGATCGCAGACAGATCTACGCGGACCGGATGAACCAGCGGAAACCAATCAGAAAACAGTCCAACGGGTCTCATTCAGCGGGACATCGGCTATCCGGGATGGGGTTGTGCGGATACGACGAGTGGTGAGCGAGAAACGAATCTCGGCTCCGACCTCTTTGACTGCTGCAAAATTGCTGAACATTCAGAGCCGAGTTGGCGGAATGACCCATTTAGGACATCTGACCAGCCTAGACTGCGCTGCGTGGAAGTTCATTCTCGGCAGTTGCACTACTTCATCGCGGTAGCGGAGGAGTTGAGTTTCACCCGTGCCGCCCAGCGGCTCCACGTCTCGCAGCAGGGTCTGAGCATGCAGATCAAGCAGCTCGAGCACGATATGGACGTCACGCTGTTCGCGCGCACCACCCGGCAGGTGGAGCTGACGGCGGCCGGGAATGTGTTCCTGCGACACGTCCGAGAGGCATTGTCCAGCTTGGCTTTCGGGCTCGAAGAGGCCCGCGCCGCGCATCGCGGTGAACACGATCGGCTGGTGCTGGGCTGCCTCGAGGGGGCGGCGCTGACCCTGACCGAGCCGATTCTGACCGCGTTCCGGGAGCGCCACCCCGAGGTCACTCTCGAGTTGACCCACTTCACCTACGAGACGCCGTCGGCGGGCCTGGCGAGTGGACAGGTGGATGTGGCCATCGTGCGGCGACCGTTCGAGTACACCGGATTGCGATTCGAGCCGCTGTTCCGGCAGCCGCTGATCGTGATGCTGCCGGCGAATCATCGCCTGGCCGACCGCGCCGAGGTCGCGGCGGAGGAACTGCTGAACGAGCCGATCCTCTCCTCGGCCGCCGCCGACCCGGTGTGGAATGCCTTCTGGCAGTTGGACTCCCACCGCGGCGGACGCCCGGCGCCGGTGGCCTGCCGCACGAAGACCCTGCTCGAGGAACTACACCAGGTTGCCACCGGAGCGGCCATCGCGATGACCGTGCCCTGCGCAGCGTGGATCAAGTTCCCCGGCGTGCGCCTCGTACCCGTGCTCGACGCCGCCCCGAGCGAGGTCGCGGTGAGCTGGCGCGCCGGACACGAAAATGCCCTCGTGCGTTCCTTCGTCGATGTCGCGCGCCGGGTCCGCGATGCGAATCCCGGCCTGATCGCGCGGCTTCAAGCGCCGCGCTGCCGCGACCGGCAACACGCTCGCGCGGCCGCCGCGCTACCGTCCTGACCTCTTCGCGCTCGGCGAACCGCGCTGCGCGATACCACTTACGATCTACAATTGTTCCTTGTCGATCATCCCCGACAATTGATTTCAGTTCTTTTCCCATCTGCCATAACGTTTTCGGCGTGAGCGCAGGCTCATTCGAAAACACCTGAAGGAGAAGAACAAATGGGTTCGGTCGCCAATTTCCTGCTGGACGCTCTCATCTCAGAGTTGACCAAGAAGCTCTTCAGCGGCTCCGCCGGCACCAAGGCGTAATTCGCCCCTGCCCCTGACCCGGGCACATTGACATAGAAGCGGTGCCGAGTCGTACGACAACGACTCGGCACCGCTTTTGGGTCCGGGCACCGGGGCGACGGCACAAGGCCCGGAACCTGATGGTTCCGGGCCTCTCCGCTCGCCGTGCCGGGTTTCGATCTACGAACCGGCGGAACCGGTCAGAGCCTGCAGCAGTGGGGAGAACAGCGACCCGGAACCGCTGCTCGCGGAGCCGCTGCTGCCGGAACCACTGTCACCGCCCGGCGTTCCGCCCGGATTGCCACCGGGGCTGCCCGCCGAGACCGTGGTCGTGGTGAGGGTCGAGGCGGGGCTCGGGTAGCACTGCACCGGCACGTCCACCGCACCGAGGAAGGTGCCGGAGTCCACGGAAGCGGTAAAGGTGAGGCCGGGATCGCTGAAGCCGGTGCCACCGATGGCGCTGGTGATCGTTCCGGCGGAGGTGGCGGTGACATTCACGGTCAGCGCGGGCAAGGTGAAGCTCGCGCCCGAAGCCGTCGCTTCGGGAGCGTCGATGGTGATCTTGCCCGCCGACTGGCCGGCCGTCGCCTGGACCGTGCCGCCCGACACCGACGCGGACACGTAGGTCGAGTTCGCCGGTACCGGCATCATCAGCTTGATTCCCTTGATGCTGCGCAGCGCGTGCCCGGAGACTGTAGCCGGAACCTGCATGGCCGCCGGGGTCAGCGTGATCGCCACCGGGTCACCGACTTTCGCGGTACCCGGCGCCGTGCCCGTAACCCCGAGAGCCATCGAGAAGGTCTGCGCCCCACCGACGGGCGGCGTGGCCTGGCACTGGAAGTTCACGGTCGGCGGGACCTGCGGATCCGCCTGGGCCGGACTCGCCGCGAGACCGAGCGGCAGCAGCGCCAGGGACGTGACGACCGATATGCGCACGAGGCTGGGTTTCATGAATGTACTCCTCTGACAATGTGATGCGTCGGCCAACCGAAGCAAGGCCGCGAGAGAACCGCAGTCCGAATAGAGACCGGAACACGAATAGTGAACAGAGACTCCACATTCTGTCTATATCAAGTAACCGACTACGCCGAAAACGCTAGAACACCGCCGTCGCGAAGAGAAATCCGAATTCGAGAAGGATTCACAAACCCCGGCTGTCAATCACGTTGCCAGGAACTCCAACACCTCAATCCCTCAAAGAGGCCCGGAACCTTACGGTTCCGGCCCTCTCTCAGGACAACCACCGGTTCAAGAGCCCGATCCGGAGGATGAGCCCGATCCGGATCCGCTGGCAGAACCGGACGCCGAGCCGGACGCGGAACCCGTTCCGACCGGGCCGTCGGGCACGGTCGCGCCCTTCGATCCGGGGCGGTTGATGTATACCGTGACCGGCGCCGAGCCGTTCGCCTGCACGCTCACCACGCGGGCACCGGCGGGTGAGGTAACCGTGCCGCCGTCGACGCGCACTTGATAGCCGTCCGGGTAGTGCAGGTCGGAGACGTAGATCTCGGTCGGCTTCGTCGTGGCATGGGGGGTGTAGCGGTAGGCGAAGTCGCCGTTGCCCGAGTCGAAGATCATCCGGCCGGGTGCGCCCGCAGTGGCCTGCGGATAGGTGCGCACCAGCTGCGTGCCGATATCGCCGCGGAACGGTTCGTCGCCCCGGTAGGCCCAATACTGCCAACCCAGGAACCGGTCATCGGCGTTGATCAGCGTATTGCTGAGCACCGTCGCGTCGCCGTCACCGAATTCGGTGACCAGCGCGGGGATTCCGGTCCGATGCTGGAAGGCGTCGATATTGCCCCAGGTCTTGCCCTGCTGCAGCGGGCACAGGCCGCGCAGGAAGGTCGGCAATCCGTTGTAGACGGCCATCTGGCTGGGAATGCAGTAGTCGTGCGGCGCGAAGACGATCCCGGGTGCGCTGATCGGCGGATTCTTGCCCAGGTTGGTAGGCATGGTCTCGTTCCAGGTGACATTGGGCTCCCAGAGCACCATGATGTCGCCGTTGCGGACCCGCACCGCGTCGGTCAGCTTCTGCATGGCCGCTTGATATTTCGTATCGAAGCCCGAGCAGCCGTTGGGATAGCAGGACAGAAACGCCGAGCCGGGCCACGGCTCGTTGAGCAGCTCGATCCCGAGCGCACCCGGATGGCTCTTCATCTTGTCCGCGAGCGCGCCCAGCGCCTGCCCCAGATAGTCCAACGCACCGAAGCTGTTGTTCCACAGCTCATCCCAGGCGGAGTTCATACTGGGCATCAGATAGAAGAGCGGGAAGCCGGGATTGTTTTCGCCAGGGCCGGGCCGGGCGTGGATGGCCCATTCGGGAAACCCGTTGCCGCCCCAGATCCTCGACAGTCCGTCCTGATGATTGTCGAGCACGGTATGGATCCCATACTGCGCCAAGGTGTCCACGACGCCGGCGACCCGATCCAGATACGCGGTGTCGACCACGCCCCGAGTGGGCATGAGCCCGTCGAAGTTGACGCCGAGCCGCACAGTGTTGAATCCGTGCCGGGACAGCAGCTCCGCATCCTGGGCCGTAAGAACGGATCCCGGCGCGAAGTAGGGCGGTTCCTTGCCGACGCTGTTGACGCCGTGCAGCAGCACGACCCGTCCGTACTGATCGACGAAGTGGGAACCCTCGACATGCAATGGTGAGACGGTATCGGCCACAGCCGTGGCGGGCGGGACCGATACGGCCAGCGCGCACCCCACCGCTACCGCGACCGCAGCCACCGATCGGGTCATCCACCTGGGCCGGCGTACGCTGCGGGCGATTGTCGTGTCCATGTTCTCCTGCTTCTGGGTCGCTCTCCGGCGGTGGGTCGCGCTCAGGCCTGTGTGGTCGGCACCGCCGGTCCGGAGCTCGAGGCGGTCCCGGACGGTGCCGATTTCGCGGTAGCCCCACGTCATTGGGAGGCGGCGAGCCGGTCGAGCAGCTCGTCATTGGGAGGCGGCGAGCCGGTCGAGCAGCTCGCGTTCGTGGGCCCGGCCCCGAGCTACTCCGTGCCGAGCGCGGCGGCGAGCAGGGGCCAGGAGTTGTGCAGATCGTCCTGCCAGTAGGCCCAGGTGTGAGTACCGACAGTCCGGAAATCGACCTGCGCCGGAATGTTCAGTGCGCTCAAGCGATCGGCCAGCTGGTGGGTGCACGAGTTGGTAGCGGCCTCGATCATGCCGCCCAGCACCATCTGATTCGCCTTGGTGACGACCTGGTCGGGGGTGGCCTGCGCACCCAGGGCCTCGGCCGGTCCGGGCAGACCGGTGCCGCTGGAGAGGTAGATCGCCTTGCCGCGCAGGGCGTCCGCGTTGAGGATCGCGTCATGGGCGCGCCAGGCCGGATCATCGTCGGGGCCCCACATGTTCTTGGGGTCCGCGTCACCACGGGCCAGCACCAGCCGGATGTAGGCACGGCCGGCGGCGTCCGAGGTGGAGGCGCAGCCGCTGTACGCCGCGACCGCGGAATACAGCGTGGGTGCGGCGGCGGCGAGGTCCAGCGCCGAGGTGGCCGACATGGACACGCCTGCAATCGCATTGACGCCGGAGGTATGCAGGGTCGCGTCGATGATCGGCGGCAGTTCCCGGGTCAGGAACGTCTCCCAGCGATTGCGTCCCAGCTTCGGATCGTCGCGCTGCCAATCGGTGTAATAGGAGAATTCGCCGCCGACCGGAGTCACCACATTCACGTTCTTGTTCCAGAAGAACGACACGATATCGGTCCGGCTGTACCAGTTGGTGATATCGGTGCCACCGCTGGCGCCGTTCAGCAGATACAGCGTCGGGTGCGGCGTGCTCGCATCGGATGCCGTGAGCACCTGCAACGGGATTGTTCGCTGCATCGCGGCCGAATACACATAGAACATCTCCTGCCGCTGGCCCGCGCGATCGATGTGATCCAGATGGGAGGCAACGGGTTCGGCATGCGAAGCCTGCAGTGCACTCGGTGCGACATACAGCAGGGCTGCGGCGACGACGCACGACGAGATGAGCGACGCAATGGTCCGCCTGGGCGACACGACAGACTCCTCGCAACGGTGGTGAGAAAGGTCCTGGGCCGCGGCGGCCGCGCAGACGCCGCGGCCCAGGAGTATCGGACCGGCCGGTCAGCTGCCCATCAGGCGCTTGATCACATTGGCGATGGTGTCGGTCACCGAGCCGGTGGAGCTGAGCTGGTTCTGCGAGGAACCGAGGCCACCCTGGTCGAGACTGCCCAGCAGCGCCTCACCGGGATTCGCGCCGCGACCGGTGAAGCACACACCCATGCTCGGCTGGTCGGAACCGGAACCGACGGTGCCGCCGGCACTCATGCCGCCGCTGAGGACCTGCTGTCCGTCGGTGACGGAGCTCGGCACCTTGTAGGTGAACTCGGCGGTGACGGGATAGCCGGAGTTCACGAACCAACCGGTGCTGGTCACCTTCCAGCCGCCGGCGTCCGGCTCCGACGTCACTTCGACGGCCTGCTCACCCGTCCCGGCGTGATACGCGGTGACCACGGTCTTGACCGGCTTGTCGAACCCCGGCGGCGGAAAGTCGGTGATCCGATTGACATACGGATTGCCGATGCTCGTGGTTCCGACCACGAGCTTGTAGGTGACCAGGGTGCCGGGAGCGGCGGTGGTGACGTCGATCGATTTGTCGTAGGTGTGGGTGATCCAGAAGCTCTCGATGCCCGGGTTGTAGTCCACGTGCTTCGTCTGAACGCAGGCCGAGGTTGTGTCCGCCACGGCAGTGGCGGTGCCGAGCGCGATACCCGCCCCCGACATCACCAATGCGGCCGCCGCAATTCCGGCAGCCAATTTCGGGGTCTTACGCATGATTCCTTCCAGCAGTTCCCGCGGAACGCGGAACTGATAACTAGTGAGCCGGTATGGAATTCGAGCCTTCGCTCACGCCGAGAAACGTTAGGGCATAACGGAAGAGAACTTAAATCTGATTTTGCGGTTCATTGACAACGCAGCCTTGTCAATCGGCTGTGAACTACTGTTTCCACCCGACCCCGGTGGGCCACTAGGTTTTTGGTGCACGCAACCGGCCCCTGCTCCAGCGGCTCGGCACGGAGCGCCAGGAGAAATCTTCGCGATTTCGCTCCATTGAAAGGTTCGACATGCTACTGCGAGGCCGAGTTCTGGCCCCCGCTGCCGCGGCGGCGCTCTTGTTCGCCGGGATCGTGGCGCAGGACGCGCCGGAGGCTGCGGCGGCGGAATCGGGCGGCTGGACCCTGCCTAGGCTCACCGTCTCCCATGGAGCCATCACCGATGTCACCGGACGCACGGTGCTGCTGCGCGGCGCGAATGTCAACCAGCTCAACGACTACGCGCAGAACGATCCTGCACTGCCGACCGTGCAGCCGCTGGATCGCACCGATTTCGCGCAGATGGCGGCACTCGGCTTCAATGTGGTGCGGCTGAATCTGGCGTGGTCAGCACTCGAACCCGCGCCCGGGGCGTTCGACCAGTCCTATCTGGCCCGCATCCATACCGCCGTCGACGACGCCAAGGCGAACGGCATCTACACGGTGCTGGACATGCATCAGGATGCCTGGGGCAAGGCCGTGGGCACGCCCAAGGGACAGGGTTGCCCAATTTTCATGAAGCCCGGCATCGGCTGGGACGGCGCGCCCGCCTGGGCGACGCTCACCGACGGCTGGACCACCTGCAACTTCGGCGGCGTCCGCGAATCCGCGCCCGCAGTGGCGCGTGCATTCCAGAACTTCTACGACGACACCCAGGGCATTCAGGGCCATCTGGTCGGCACCTGGGCGAAGCTGGCCGCGGAGTTCAAGGACGAGCCCGCCATCGCCGGCTACGACCTGATCAACGAGCCCAATCCCGGTCTGCGGGACCCGTTCTCGGCGGCGGACCAGCTCGGCAAGTACTACCAGCGGGTGATCGCGGCGATCCGGCAGGCCGAGCACGGTAGCCTGCCGCACCTGGCGATCTTCGAGCCCAGCGCGATCTGGTCGGCCATCGGCATCGATGCCACTCCGCCCGCACACTACATCACTGATCCACTGGCGGTGTTCTCGCCGCATCTGTACAGCGAGTCCATCAATGTCGTCAACGCCTTCCCGTCGATCGAGCTGGGCTTCAAGCTCGCGCTCGATACCGCGGCGCGGTACAAGGTGCCGGTGTGGAGCGGTGAGTGGGGCTGGTTCGGCGATGCGGACACCGACTCGCCCAAGGTGGATCGGTTCGTGGACCAGTTGAACGCCAACCGCATCGGCGGTGCGTGGTGGGCCTGGAAGGGGGCCTGCGGCGACCCGCATGTGATTCGCGACGGCAACACCAACAAGCCGACCGGCAATCTCAACCGCTACGCCTGCCCGTCGAACACTCCCCTCGGTCAGCCGGCCGGATATACCCGGCCACTGTCCCGTGCCTACCCGCGCGCCATGCCGGGCAGCCTGGCATCGGTCACCGCGAGCGGGTTCGCCGGATCCGGCACCGGACGTCTCGAGGCCTGGTATCCGGGAGCCGCGCGCCCGAATGTGCAGTCCACCAATGTTTCCGACCTCACCCTCACCCAGGTGGGGGGCGGCTGGCAGCTGATCGGGAACACCGTCGGCGCCTATTCCATCAAGCAGTCCTGACGGACTCGAGTTCTTTCCCCCCACAGTAAGCAGGTCCCCCATGTCTTCACGCAGAACCCTCCGAGCCGACACCGCAGCAGTGGCGCTCACCGGAATGATCGCGCTCGGCGCGGTACTGGGCGCGTCACCGGCCACCGCGGCGCCCGCCGATGTCGCCTCCGGATCCGCTTCCGGCTCAGGAGGTTTCGGTTCATCCGGCTCCTCCGATTCCGGCTCCTCCGGGGCGAACGATCCGGTGTCGACCCTGCCCGCCCCGGCCTCCACCGCCATCAAACTCGACGGCGCCACCAACTTCCGCGATATCGGCGGCTACCGCACCACCGACGGGCACACAGTTCGTACGGGTGTCGCCTTCCGATCCAACCGCCTCGCCGGGCTCACCGACGCCGACTTGACCAAGCTGAGCGCCGCCACCGTGACGCTGGACGTCGACCTGCGCAGCGGCTCCGAGCGCAGCAGCGCGCCCGATCGGGTGCCGACGGGCGCACAGTACAAGGTCGCCGACGTGATCAGCTTCGACAGCGGCATCTCCTTCCACGAGCTCCCGCCGATCACCCTCGGACGCGCGGTCATCGACGGGCTGATCAACGGGTCCTCGGACATGGTCCAGTCGATCGACTATCCGTTCATGGTCAACTTCCACGGCTCGGACGTCGCCTTCGGCACCCTGCTCCGCTCGATCGCCGGAAATACCAGCGGCGCAACCGTTTACCACTGCACCTCCGGCAAGGACCGGACCGGCTGGGCCACCGCGGTGCTGCTCACCCTGCTCGGCGTACCGCGCGATGTGGTCAATGCCGATTACCTGGCCAGCAATGCAGAGCTCGGAGACCCGAAGGCAGTCCAATTGTCCTGGCTGGAAGCGGCTTTCAACGAAGTCGACCGGCTCTACGGCAGCATCGACAAGTACGTGCGCGATGGACTCGGCCTGGATCAGGCCACCATCGACGCGCTACGCGCCAAGCTCCTGGCCTGATGCTCGCGGCGTAGCTACAAGAATTGTTTGTAGACAATCCGAGAATTGTGATTTCTCTTGTATCCCAACAAATTCTAACATTTCCCGCGTGAGCGAAATGGCTCACAGTCGAGTGTAATTCGAGATGACATAAGGGAAATCGCAATGGGACAACGAGCTGTGAAACATACTGCCGCGGGTGCCGCCGCCATAATCGGGGTAGGGGCGTTGACCCTGTTCGGGGTCGGCACCGCCAGTGCCGATCCCGCCACGCTGACCTGGAACGACGGCCAGACCCAATTCGTCCGCACGATCAGCAACGCCACGCCCGCCGTGGGTGACACCATCACCGTCACGACGGCGATCTATCGCACCCAAACCCCGGACGTAACGTTCAATTGGCTCAAGGATTTCCACCCCTCGTGCCTCACCTACGTATCCGGTTCGGCGAAGCTGACCGACGCTGCCGGCGCCCACCAGATCGAGCCCTGGCTCGAGCTCAATCCCAATTACATCGCGGCAGACTTCGTGGCCGACGGCTTGAAGGTGGTCGTCAAGGCCGGTTCCGGCCAGACTGCGCCCGTCTTCAGTGCGCAGTACAAGGTCGGCGCGTGTACCCCCGGTACCAGCCTGACCACCGGGATAGCGTACTCCCAGGCAGGAGTAGGCGTCTGGGACGCCGACTCCACCAAGGGCCCGTCGATCACCGTCGGCGGGACACCCGGCGGCGGCACCGGCGGCGACTCCGGCAGTAGCAGCCTGACATCGTTGCTCGGCGGCTTCGGCTCCAGCAAGTAGTACACTCCGGCCATCGCCGGGAACACCGGCGGCGCAACGGCTTACGCCGGATCGCCGGTGCCGGCGTCGGTCAGCGCAGACATCGGCGGTCCGCGATCTCCTCGTTCAACGCGTAGGAGATCGCGGCCGCTTCATGCTCCGCCCAGACACCGAAGTCGGGGTAGCGGAGGTCGATTCCGGCCGCGCAATCCCAACACGGACTCGCGCCATACCCCGGCCGGATCGGGAACATCATCACGATGAATCGCGGTGAGAACATGGTTTTCCCGACGAGCACACGGCGATACCCGTCGGGCACGACGAGTGCGCCCGAAGCGTCGGTGCCGAAATACGCCGCGGCACACGCCGAATCCCGACGCCATTTCTCACCCGCGGCGAGATCACCGACGCCGAAAAGCTGGATCGTCCCGAACCGTGACCATCCGTCGCAAACCAACAGGAACTCACGGAATTCGGCATCGAAGCACACGCCCAGCCGTCGCTCGGCCGCAGCGATCGTGGCCTCGGAGGCGGGCGGATTGGGCGGCATGGACAGCCCCGGCTCGCCGAAGCGCTCCGCGGCCCCGTATTGCGTCGCGTACAGCGAGCCCACCAGGGCGTTCCAATTCGTCATCGATTCCTGTCGCCGGGGACGATTTCGATCGCGAAAGAAGTCGGCACCGCTGGCTGTCCCCGGCTCCTCGCTACGGTTGCCAGCGGCGCCGACATTGCCTCAGCACCAGTGAGGCGGTGCGAGCCTGGAGGGAAGCTGGCTCGCACGTTTATCGCGTTATCGGAGCGGCATGGGAAGGAACTACTTCCTGTGTCCCGGTCACGACGAACGCTCTGGAAACGCTAGGGCACCGGACAGGCGAAGAGAAATCATCGTTCGTGGACTGTTCACAAGCCTCATTTGTCAATCGGTCCGCTTTTCGGGAAAAAGTTCTGTCCGGAACGTTCGTCCACCTAGACTGCGCGACATGGAAGTTCACACCCGTCAGTTGCAATACTTCATCGCAGTTGCGGAGGAGCTGAGTTTCACTCGTGCGGCGCAGCGATTGCATGTCTCGCAACAGGGGTTGAGCACTCAGATCAAGCAGCTCGAGCAGGCGATGGACGTGGTGTTGTTCTCCCGGACCACCCGCAATGTCGAACTGACCGCCGCCGGCGTGGTGTTCCTGCAGGATATCCGCGGTGCGCTGACCGGCCTGGACGCCGCGGTCGAGCGCGCCCGCTCGGTGCATCGCGGCGAGCAGGACCGGCTGGTCCTGGGCGCGCTGGAGGGCGCGGCACTGACCCTGACCGAGCCGATCCTCTCCACCTTCCGCCAGCGCCATCCGGGCATCACCGTCGAGTTGCGCCATTTCACCTACGAGGATCCATCGGCCGGTCTGGCCACCGGATCGGTGGACGTGGCCTTCGCCCGCCGCCCGTTCGTCGACGACGGCGTCCAATTCGAGACGTTGTTCGCCGAACCCCTGATGGTGATGCTGCCGACGAACCATCGGCTGGCCAAGCGCACCGAGGTCTTCGCGCACGAGCTACTCGATGAGCCGCTGCTCGGCGCCGCTACCACCGATCCGGTGTGGAATGCGTTCTGGGAGTTGAGCGCCCACCGCGACGGGGCCGCCGCGACGGTGGTGTCACGCTCGAATTCACTCCTCGAGGAGCTGCACAAGGTCGCGACGGGCGTCGGCATCGTCCTCACGGTGGCCTGCGCCCGATGGATTCCTTTCCCGGGGGTGCGCCTGCTCCCCATCGCCGACGTCCCGCCCAACGAGGTGGCCGTCGGCTGGCGCGGCGCGCAGGAATCGGCACTGGTCCGCTCCTTCGTCGAGGTCGCCCGCAGCATCCGCGACACCCATCCCGACCTGGTCGCCCAGCTGCAGGAACCCGACTTCACGGATTGCACGGTGCCGCCGCATCTCTGATTGACAATCCGGGCTGGTCAATCATCCGAAAAAAGTGATTTCTCCGTAGTTCCCTTGCGAACTAGCGTTTCTCGGGATCGAAGAGAAATGGGGTCGCCCGTGGCACCACCGAAGAAGTATCCGGACGCGCTGCGGGCGCACGCGATCCGACTCTACCGAGAATCGGATCCCAAACCGACTTTTCGAAGAATGGCAGCGGATCTCGGTGTCCATCACGAGGCACTGCGATTGTGGATTCGCCACGCGGAGCTCATGGAAGGCCGCGCCGAGAACGCAACCGGCGCGGCCGAGGAGAGCCTTTTCACCGCCATGGCCAAGGAGAACAAGAATCTCCGCAGGCGGGTGGCGGACCTCGAACGGATAATCGCGGTGTTGCGGGCGACTCGACCCCTTGCCGCCGTGGAATTCGGCCGAATCCTGCCGTGAGGAACAACAATTCGAGATTGTCAATGGATCCGGAATAGTGACTTCTCTTCGAACTCCTTGTGCCATAACGTTTTCGACGAGCGCACAAGCACTCGAAGCAATTCCGGATCGAAGGAGAAAACAATGGGTTCCCTGGGCAACGTCTCGCTGGACACCATCCTCGCGGCACTGAAGAACCTGATGAGCACCGGCTCGTCCGCGCCCCACAAGACCAACTGACCTGTTCTGGGGCGGGTTCCGGTTCCGAACTGCGACCGGACCGGGCCTGCCCTCGAACCAGAAGAACCCGACCAGGACACGCAACCGCACCGGTTCCGCGCTGAGCCGTGACCCATCGCCGGCCGATTGACATACCCACCAGTTCCAAATACCGTCAGTATTTGAGTTCCATGGGTATCCAACAAGGAGGTTGGGATGGGTGCGGCGCGGCAGCCTCGCATCGTGATCATCGGGGCCGGAGTGTCCGGCATCGCGAGTGCGATCACCTTGCAGCGCAATGGGTTCGACGACTTCGTGATCCTGGAGAAGGGGTCCGATGTCGGCGGGGTGTGGCATTGGAACCACTACCCCGGACTGACCTGTGACGTGCCCTCCCAGCTGTACCAGTTCGGATTCGCACCGAAGCCGGACTGGTCGCACATCTTCGCGCCCGGCCCGGAGATCCAGCGGTATCTCGCCGATGTGGCCGAGCAGTACGGGCTGCGGCCGCATCTGCGGCTGAATTCCGAGGTGGTGGCGGCGACGTTCACCGGATCCGGGTGGCTGGTCGAGACCGGCGACGGGAGCCGTTACGAAGCCGACTTCGTCATCGCGGCCACCGGAGTACTGCATCATCCGGCGGTGCCGGATCTGCCCGGTCTGTCCGAGTTCACCGGCGAGGTGCTGCACACCGCGCGCTGGAACGACAGCGTGGCGACCGCCGGGCGGCGGATCGCGGTCATCGGCACGGGCTCGACCGGCGTGCAGGTGCTTTCGGCGCTGCAGCCGGAGGCCGAGCGCGTCACGCACTTCGTGCGCAGCCCACAGTGGGTGATCTGGGCTCCGATGCAGATCCCGCAGCCCGCGATCGTCGGCGCGGTGCTGAACCGGCTGCCACAGGTGAATCGCGCGCTCTACCGGGCAGGCATGATGGGAGCCCGGCTGTTCACCGACGTGGTCACCCGGCCGAGCTGGCGGCGGCGGGCGGTCCAGGAGTACGCCCGGCTGAGCCTGCGCGCGCAGATCCTCCAGCCGGAGCTGCGCGAACAGCTCACCCCCGACTACGAGCCGCTGTGCAAGCGGCAGGTGCTGTCCGGCACCTACTATCGCGCGCTGCGCGCCCGCAATGCGGAGTTGATCACCACGGCCATCGAGGAGGTGACCCCGACCGGTATCCGCACCGCCGACGGCCGCCACCACGAGCTCGATCTGATCGTCCTCGCGACCGGCTTCCGCGCCCACGACTACATGCGGCCGATGAATCTGACCGGCCGCGACGACATCTCGATCGATGACGCCTGGGCGAAGGGCCCGCGCGCCTACCGGATGACCGCGATCCCCGGCTTCCCCAACTTCTTCACCGTCCTGGGCCCCCACTCCCCCACCGGTTCCATTCCGCTGCACCACGCCGCCGAGGTGACCGCCCGCTACATCACCCGGTGGATCCAGCGCTGGAGCGCAGGCGAATTCGACACCGTCGAGGTCACCGAGGACGCCACCGACCGGTTCGAGACCGAGGTCGCCGAGGCCATGGGCCCCACGGTCTGGAACACCGGCTGTAACTCCTGGTACTTCACCGAGGGCGGCAGCATCGACCTGCTCCCCTTCGACCGCGCCACCATGGAGTCCATGCTGTCCGAGCCCGACCCGGCCGACTTCCATCTGCAAACCAACTAATCGCCAGGTCAATACTAAAATATAGAATCCTAGCAAATCTTCAGCTACGATCAGCTGATTGTCTTTCCCGCGAGTTCGGCTACCAGGGCGGAGATACGCCATGATCGGACAGCACTCGTTTCGAAGACCTGCTCACTTTCTTGCTCTCGCGGTTGGGATCACGGCCTTGACCTGTGGGCCGGCCGCAACCGCACTCGCCGCCGGCTGGCATGACTGGGATGCCGTCGTCCAGTGCGAGGCAGGCGGGGATTGGGGGGCGAACACCGGCAACGGCTACTACGGTGGCCTGCAATTCAGCCAGGGCACCTGGAATGCGTACGGCGGTAGGGGGAATCCCGCCGACGCCAGTCGCGAGGAGCAGATCCGCATCGCGGAACAGATCCTCGCGCACGAGGGTCCCGGGGCGTGGCCCTACTGCGGGGGCTATCTCTGAGGCCATAACTCCTCCGAGGCCACAACTCCTTCAACTTCACTGCCTAGAGCGCAACTTCACGACCTAGAGCGACACGCGGGCAAATTCGGTCACGGTTGCCTGTGAGTTGTCTTAGGCCTAGGTCGAACTCATGCCTCGCCACCCGGGTGGTCGGCACAATTACCTGGCGGCTGTTCACCATCCGCAGGCAATTGCGGCAAACCACACATAGTCGACGTCCCGGGCAGGCGTGCATCCGTTGCCCGCCATGGTTTTCCGGCTAGCACCGAGCCTGGAGGGCACATGCGCAGAGTGAGATCCGTACGGGCGACGGATGCCGGCTTCTCGCGAGGCACATTTCTGTGTGGTGCGCTGGGAATCGCCTTGGCCGGGTGGGGATTCACCGGCCTCTCCGATGCCGATCCCGTCTCGGTCGCCTCCGGACCCGGTGCGGCCAAACCGAATTGGAGCAGGCTGGAGCGACTCGTCCGCGGCCGCGTCGTCCGGGTCGGCGACACCGGCTACGAGATGGCCAAGCAGGTCTTCAACACCCGGTTCGACAGCGAAACACCCACTGCCGTGGTGCAGGCCGCCTCGACCGCCGATGTCGTCGCGGCCATGAGTTTCGCGGCCGAATACCGCCTGCCCGTGGCCGCTCGGTCCGGCGGGCACTCCTATGCGGGGGTGTCGACGACGACCGGCGCGATGATCATCGACGTCCGGCAGCTCACCGGCGTGAGTGTCGATGCGGGACAGGCGGTGGTGGGGCCGGGTCACACCCTGTACGACGTCTACCGCGAGCTCGACCGGTCGGATCTGACCATCCCGACCGGTATGTGCCCGGATGTCGGCATCAGCGGCCTCGCCCTCGGCGGCGGCCTCGGCTTCGAATCCCGCGCCTACGGCCTCACCTGCGACCGGCTCGCCGGGGCGACGCTGGTACTGCCCGACGGCACCGTCGCCGAGGTCTCCGAGACCTCCCGCCCGGACCTGCTCTGGGCGCTGCGCGGCGGCGGCGCACTGTTCGGCGTGGTCACCTCGCTGATCTTCGACACCTGTCCCGCGACGTCGAAAGACCTGGTGCGCCTGACCTTTCCCGGCGACAGCGCGGCGCAGGTGATCGCCGGCTGGTCCACCTGGCTGCAGTCCGCGGACCGCTCCCAGTGGGCCGACGTCAGCGTCGACGCCGACGGCAATGGCAGCCTGGACTGCTGGATGCAGCTGGTCTGCCCGGCCGGGTCCGGCGACCAGGCCGCGGCCGCGCTGACGGATGCGATCGGTCTGCAACCGTCGACCATCGACACGCAGACCCTCGATCACATGGACACCATCATGTATCTGGCGGGCGGCAGCCCCACCTCACCGCGGGCGAGTTTCATCAATGGTTCCGACGTCGTCTCCGAGCTCACCCCCGACGCCATCGCCCGCATCATCGAAGCCCTGACGATCTTCTCGCGCGCCGGCGGCACCGGCTGGGTGCAGATCAACACCCTCGACGGCGCGATCGGTGATACCGCACCCACCGCCACCGCCTTCCCCTGGCGCAACCACGCCGCCCTCGTCGAATGGGGTGCCTACCAACCGATCCCGCACGACACCGCCCAGGCCTGGGTCACCGCCGCCCACCAGCTCTTCGCACCGGTCTCGGTGGGGGCCTATGCCAACTACCTCGAACCCGGCGATCCCCTCAGCCGCTACTACGGACAGAACTACGCGCGCCTGGCCGCGCTGCGCCGAACCATCGACCCCGGCAATCGGATCCACACCGTGCTGACCGTCTGACCCGGCTCGGACGGTGGCTGATCAGCTCAGCAGCGTGCGGGCGTACCAGTCCTTGGTGTCGGTGACGCCCGGCAGGACGAAGAAGTAGCCGCCGCCGAAGGGCTGGACGTAGTCGGTCAAGGGCTCTCCGGCCAAACGGGTCTGGATGGTTTCGAACTGGCGCTGGATGTTCTGCTGGAAGCAGGTGAAGATGTGGCCGGTGGCGAGATTGCCGTTCGGGTCGACGCCGAGATCGTAGTTGTAGGAGCGGCGCAGCAGCTGCTGGTCGGCGGTGTCGGGGGTGCGGGGATTGGCCAGGCGGATATGGGCGGTGGCGGGAGTGACGGTGGCGTCGGGATCGGCGGCGTAGTCGGGGACGTCGAATTCCTTGGTGCCGTCCAGGGGTGCGCCGGATTCGCGGCGGCGGCCGAACATGTTCTCCTGCTCCGCGATCGAGACGCGGTCCCAGAACTCCACCAGCATCCGGATGAGACGGACCACCTGGTAGGTGCCGCCCCGGGTCCACGCGGGCTCGTCGGGGCTGTCGGCCCAGATCAGAGCGGCGGCGTCGGAGCCGGTCGGGTTGGCGGTGCCGTCCTTGAAGCCGAGCAGATTGCGGCCGGTGCCGGACGGCCGCGGCGGGGAGTTGTAACCCTGGATCTTCCAGCGCAATTGGATCCCGCCGCGGGTGTGGCGGGTGAGATCGCGGATGGCGTGGTGGATGGTGTCGGGGTTGTGGGCGCACAGCTGCAACAGCAGATCACCGTGCATCCAGGCCGCTTCCGGGGAGTCGTCGGGGAAGATCCGCATCGGCGTCAGGTGCGCGGGCTTCTGGGAAGCCAGCCCGTACCGCTGATCGAACAGGCTCGCACCGACACCGGTGGTGACGGTCAGGCCGTCGGCCGGGATATCGGGTCCGAGGACGGCGCTGTCGGCGGGCGGGTGGCTCGGACCCAGATCCGGCGGCGGGCCACCGGCGGTGAGGGCGCGGGCCCGCGCGGTGAGCGTCTTCATCAGGTCGGCGAGTTCGGCGCGGTTGGCGGCGGTCACGTCGAACGCGGCGAAGCAGGAGGCATTTTGGCGATCGGCAGGAGCCGGGGTGAGAATGCCCGCCTGATGCGCGCCGTGGAACGGGTAGGCCGGTGTGATCGTGGCCTGCCCGCCCGCGGCGGCGGCGTCCACGCGGGCGCCCTCGACGAGAACGCCTGCGGTCAGGGCGGTTCCGGCGGCGCCCGCGGCGGCGCCGGAGAGGAAGCGGCGGCGGCTGACAGTCATGGTGATGGCCTCGGTCCTTCGTAGAGAGTCAGTTCGCTTTGGTTTCCAGCAGCCGCGGCACCCGGTCCAGCGCTTCCAGGGCGGCGCCGATCGCGGCGAGCACCGCCTGCCGGGCGGCCTGCGGCGTCTGTGCGGGCGTACGCCAGCGGCCGTTGTCCTGGGTGGCCAGCAGGGCGGCGCGAAGCCGGTCCAGCTTGGACCCGAGGGCGGGGCGCAGCTGCGGGTCACGCTCGTCCAGTGGGACGGCGAGTTGATCCAGGACGGTGCGGGTGACCTCGACATCGGCCAGCGTCGCCGGATAGGCCGCGCCCGCACCCTGATCGTCCAGGCCCGAAAGATGGTCGCGCAGTGCGTCTTCCAGGATCTCGTGGGCGCGCACCGGCAGGGTGGCCGGGTCACCGGCGATATCGGTGCTGGTCAGCTTGTCCCCGATCGCGGCGATATCCGCGGTCAGCTTGTCGACCACGGGCAGCAGCTGATCCGGGCCCTGGCCGTGCCAGAGGCCGTACTCGAGGCGGTGCAGGCCGGTGAATCCCGGATCGTTGACGCCGTCCGGCAGGCCGCCGGGCAGCCCGTCGACCGCGGTCCCCGCCTCGCCGAAGCTGTTGTACGACGCGCCGACCCGCTCCCACTCCTGCAGCGCGAGCAGCCAATCGGCCTGCGCGGCGGGGATATTGCGCGCCCGCAGATCCCGGCCGACCGTGCCGACGGCACCGGTCAGACGGGTCAGCACGCCCCGCGCGTACGTCTGGTAGGCCTCGTTCGGCCCGTGCAGTTCGCTGGCGCGCGCGGGTTTGAAGGCCGGCGGCGCGTCGGTCTGCGGACCGGTGGCCTGCACGCGCGGCGAGGACAGCGACGGGCGGCCCGACATCAGGCAGACGATGGTGTAGCTGCCCGGATTGAGGGTCGCGGTCAGCTCGGCGGTGGTGCCGGGACCGATGTTCTCGATCTCACCGGCCACCGCGCCGTCCGCGTCGATCAGATCGATCTCGCCGGACTTGCCGGACGTATTGTGCACCGCGATGGTCTGGGTGCCGGTGTGCGCCGAGGTCCATTCCGGCGCACAGGCATCCGCCGTCACGGTGACCGTGCGCGCGGTGTTCGAGCCGCCCGCGGGCAGCAGGGCGATGGCGGTGCCGGCCGCCAGCACCGGGACCAGCACCAGGGTCGCGCCGACCAGCACCGGACGCGGACCGGCGATCCGCTCCCACCAATCCGCGTGCGCGGGCTCGGTTTCCGGCTTCGCCACCGGCTCGGCCTCGGTCGCGTGGGTGCGGCCCGCCCGGATGAACAGCGGAATCACGGTGGCCAGGTAGGCGATCCACGCCACCACCTGCAGCACCGTCATCTTGGGCGACAGGTTGGTGATGCCGGTGATGATCGAGACCCACCACGAGTTCGGGTCGACGTGCGCGGTCAGGTCGAACGCGATCCAGCGCGCGCCCGGCAGCCAGCCCGCCTCCTGCAGGTCACCGAGGCCGTAGGCGAGCACGCCCGCGGCGATGATGATGAGCAGTACGGCGGTCCGGTTGAAGAAGACACCGAGGTTCAGCCGCACCGCACGCCGGAACAGCAACCAGCACAGCGCCATCGCGATACCCAGCCCGAGGGCCGCGCCGACCAGCGGAGCGGCTGTCGATCCCGCCGCCTTGATGGCCGTCCACACGAACAGCGTGGTCTCCAGGCCCTCGCGCCCGACGGCCAGGAACGCCGTCACCGCGAGCACGCCCGCGCCCAGTCCCGCGGCCCGCGCGACCTCGCCGCGCAGCTGTCCCGACAGCGAGGCCCCGGTGCGCCGCATCCAGAAGATCATCGCGGTGACCAGGGCCACGGCCAGCACGCTCAGCACGCCCGCTACGGCGGCCCGGGCCGAACTGGTCAGTGCGGCAGTCGAATACGTCAGCACGGCGGCGAAACTCCCGGCCACCGAGATCGCGCCGAGCACGCCCAGCCAGACCGGCGTGGTCGAGACCGGGCGTTGAGGTGTGGACAGCCGGCGCACGGCGGCCAGCAGGATGGTCACCACGAGCCCCGCCTCCAGGCCCTCCCGCAGGCAGATCAGCAGATTCGGCACAGCCTCGGCAACACTCACGGTGCCAAGGTAAGCCATACCTATATGCTCGTCCATCCCCGCACCGTCGCCGGCCGGTCGCTCACATGGTCATTCCGGGCATCAGGCCCTGCTGATGCAGCCACATCATGATCGCGCAGCACACCTGCATCATCGGCGACTGCATATCCATGGTGTTCATGTCCATTGCTCTCAGCTCCTCGAACCCGGGCCGGAAACACACCGCCGACCGCGTCGAATATGACGATCGCACCGAGCGCCCCGCCGCCCTCAGGGTCCGAGTACCTGATTTCCATGGCCGAAGTTCCCGCCCGCGGGTCGCGTACCCTCGCGGACGCCGCCCGGCGGTTCGGTTACCGTCCGAGCTTCCCTGTCCGGAAGACGAGCAGCCGCATCGACGCGTACATGAACGAACCCTCACCGAGACCGCCCAGGACGCGGGCAATCCGGTAGTCGAGGCCGAGCGCGGCCACGCCGCTGGTCACGCCGAGGATGAACACCAGGTAATTGACCGCGACCACAACGACGTAAACGGCGACCTGCGGGCCGACCGCCGCGTGCGACTCGAAGTTGAGCGTGCGATTGAGCAGGTAGCTCAACCCGAATGCGGCGCAATAGGCCACGGTCACCGCGATCGGCAGCGCCAGCCCGAGCGCCCCGTGCAAGGCGGTGAGCACCACCAGATCCACCGCGAAGGTGCATCCGCTCACCAACAGGTAGCCCACGAAGGTCGGCGCTACCAGCAGCCCCAGTCCGAACGGCAGCCGCGCGATCAGCCGGTCGCACACCAGGTGGAACCAGCGAACCGCCCGGGCCGGTCGCGCCTCCGTCTCCATCCGCATCCGCCCACGGTGACATCGCCGCATGACCGACAGGTGATCACCGGACCAACTCCGGCCAGTCGATACGTGAGCCGCCGAGGTGTCGACGTGTTGTCATGTCGATTCCCGTTCCCTGGTTCCGAGGGAATGCCGATGGTCAGCAGTTCCCGGTAGGCGGATGTCAGCTCAGCCGTCGGGTCACACTCGGCCGCCGCTCCGCGCCGGCTACGCAGGATCACACCGCGTGTGATGAGCGCCCCGATATCGCCCGTCCACGTCATCCTCGCCCCGACCAGCGCCGGATCGGCAGCGGTGATATGCCTCGGATTCTTGCGCATATTCCTTCGTTTCTTCCGGGAACCCGCGTCGAAAAATCCTGTCGCGCAATCATTCCGACCAGCCGGCGTTGCACATGATTTCTTCCGGCTGGTCCGCAAACCAGGGAACCGCCGCGACTTCGATTGACAACCCAGTCTTGTCAATGGCGCGAAAAATAGCGTTTCAGCTCAATCCAGTTGTGCTCTAATATTTTTCGTGTTGACACCGTGGATAAACGGACTGAGCCCCCGAGAATCGGCGGTGTCAACACCGGTCTGGATTTCCTACGAATACGAGCGGCTTCACCCACGCCCAGAGACATTGGAACACAGCGCAAGGGAACACGGAATCAGAAATTCGTGATCCTTCGAAGGCCTGTGTTGATAGTCGGCGCGCCAATTGATGTCCGCCGGACACCAATCGACAACGATGCAGATCGAGAAGTGACGCGGTAGCGTCTGCCGCGCCGCCCGGGCGTACACAACACGTCGGCGGGGGTGTGGGTCGTCACTGACAGCCTGAACGGAGATTTCTTGATGGGTCGTGGGTTCGGTACCGCGAATCGGCGGACGGTGCTGGGGTCGATGCTGGCGGCGGGCGCGGCGGGGGTAACCGGGCTGCCGGAGGGCATGGCGGCGGCGCTGGCAGAACCGGGGCGCTCGGGTTCGTTGGATCAGGTTCAGCACGTGGTGATCCTCATGCAGGAGAACCGCTCGTTCGATCACTACTTCGGAACCATGAGCGGCGTCCGGGGTTTCGGTGACAGGCGCGCCGTCAGGCTGCCCGCCGGCGGCTACGACCCGATCCTGCAGGCGGCCATGGACACCGCCCTCGCCGGCGGACCCGGGACCGATCTGGGCAGCGGGTCGGCGGGCACCGGGAGCGCCAGCGGTTCGGCGAGCGGATCGAGCAGCGGTTCGGGCAGCGGGAGCAGCAGCGGGTCGGCGGGCGGCGACAACCGGGACGCGTTCCATCAGCCGGATGCGTTCAGCAGCACCGGGTTCCTGCTGCCCTGGCACGTCGACACCAGCCGGGTGGACGGGCAGGATCTCGGCGATCTGGCGCACGACTGGAACACCACGCACATGGCGTGGGCCGATGGCGCCTACCACTCCTGGATCGCGGCCAAGTCCAAGATGACCATGGGCTACTTCACCGAGGCCGACATTCCCTTCCATCGCGCACTGGCCTCCGCGTTCACCATCTGCGATCACTACTTCTGTTCGATCCAGGGACCCACCACGCCGAACCGCCTGTTCCACTGGACCGGCACCATCGACGCCGCCGGGCGCGCGGGCGGCCCCGCCGTGTCCAATCCCCCGGACTATCGGCCCGTCTACACCTGGACCACCTATCCGGAACGCCTGCAGCAGGCCGGAATCTCGTGGCAGGTGTACGCCGACTCGCACAGCGGCGGCGACTTCCTCGCCGACTTCGGCGACAATCCGCTGTGGCTGTTCCGCGCGTATCACGACGCGGCGGCCTCGTCCGATCCCGCGGTCCGCCAGCTGGCCGATCGTGCCAAGGTGACGAGCACCGGTATGACGCCCGCACCGGCCGGCACCGATGGCACCAATGTCGACTACGTGCTGCAGCAGTTCATTTCCGATTGCGCCGCCGGCACCCTGCCGCAGGTGTCCTGGGTGGTCGCGCCCGCCGGCTACTCCGAGCACCCCGCCTACCGTCCCGCCGACGGCGCCGCCTACATCCAGCGTGTCCTGCAGGCCCTGTGGGACAACCCGAAACTGTGGGAGTCGACGGTCCTGCTCGTCAATTACGACGAGAACGACGGCTTCTTCGACCATGTGGTGCCGCCGACCGCGCCGCCCGGCACCCCCGATGAGATCCTGCCGTCGCTGGAGATCACCGGCACCGACCTGAATTCCGGCTCGGCGACGCTCGGGCTGGCCTCAGGGTCCGCGACCATGGACACCCTGATCAGCCGGGCCGGGGCGCTGCTGGGCGGGCAGTCGCCGATCGGCCTGGGACCGCGGGTACCGATGCTGGTCATCTCGCCGTGGAGCCGCGGCGGCTACGTGAATTCCCAAGTGTTCGACCACACTTCGGTGCTGCGCTTCCTGGAGCAGTGGACCGGCGTCGCCGAACCCAATATCTCGGCCTGGCGGCGCGCGGTGTGCGGCGACCTCACCAGCTGCTTCGATTTCGGCAAGCGCGACACCAGTATTCCCACCCTGCCCGACGCCAATGCCGAGCGCGCCCGCGCGGCCGGTCAGAAGAACCTGCCCAAGCCGACCCCGCCCTCCCCCGCCGGACAGCAGATGCCGGTCCAGGACGCGGGCCGCGCCAAGGCCCGGCCGCTGCCCTATCAGCCGGTCGCCTGGGTGGAGGTCGCCGGCAACGCCGCGACGGCCCGGTACGGCAACCAGGGCACGGTGGCCATGCCGTTCCAGACCTTTGCCTACCACGACAATTCGATCCGCCAGACCGTGGTGGTCCCGGGCGGCACCGCCCAGGAGCGATTCCAGCTCGGCGGCTCCTACGACTTCGCGATCCACGCCCCCAACGGGTTCCTCGTCGAGGCCGCGGGCACCGCCGATACCGCGGCCCTCACCGCCACCGCCGCCGTCGGTGGCACCACCGATCAGCCCACTTTCATTGTCACCGTGAGCAATTCCGGCAGCTCGGCACTGACGGTCCAGGTGAGCGGCGGTTCCCCGGCCACGATCGACGCCGGATCCAAACGCGATATCACCGCCCCGCTCGACCAGGGCTGGTACGACCTGACGCTCAGCCTGTCCGGAAACTCCAACTGGCGCAGGCACTTCGCCGGTCACCTGGAGAACGGCGGCGTGAGTAGCACCGCGTAGTCGCGGCCGCACGGCCCTCGGATCCGGACTTGCGGATCCGAGGGCCGGCTTCAGGATTCGAACGCCGCGGCCCGCCAGCCGGGGAGGGCGTCGGGGTTGGCTCGCAGGTATTTGAGGGACTGCTTCATGTAGACACGGGGGTTGGTATCGAGGTGGGCCGACCAGGCGGGGCGAAGGTCGCCGCGCATGACCGTCCAGCAGGCCAAAGCGTAGCCGTACATGGGCTGGGAGAGATAGCCCAGACGCTGGGAGCGCCAGCCGCGGCTGTTCTGCGAGAACTGGAAGGCCGCATTGGCATTGAAGACGCCGAGGCCGAGGTAAACCGTGGCCAGATCGGTGAGTTGTTCGCCGTCGTGCCGGTCCGGTGCGATGCGCTGCTCACCGAGCAGCCGCTCGTGGGCCAGTTCGTGGGCGACGGTCGCCACCAGGGTGACCGGTGAGCGCAGGCGCGCCAGTTCGAGCGTCACCACCGCCCGCCCGTGCTCTAGCCGGTAGTGCCCGGCCTCGCCGCGGGCCGCGCCCTCCAGCTGCATGAGCTGGTCGAGCGGCGCCGCACCGGCCGAATCGAGTTCCACGACAATGCGATCCCGCCCCACCCCCATGTACCGGACCACCCGCTCCACGACCGCGAGCACCTGCGATTCGGCGCCCGAGTAGGTGTCCGGGAAGTAGTCGGACGTCGGGAGGATGACCGGGGTGCGCAACGTCCTGGTACCGAATTGGGTGGCGCACCAGGACAGCATCTCCTCGACCCAGAGCCGTTCCACCT
The DNA here is from genome assembly GCF_040680715.1 of Nocardia sp. NPDC051981. Lineage (NCBI taxonomy): Bacteria > Bacillati > Actinomycetota > Actinomycetes > Mycobacteriales > Nocardiaceae > Nocardia > Nocardia sp. NPDC051981. The sequence goes on from NZ_JBFAXK010000026.1 coordinate 45,828, forward strand.
CCCCCACCGGGCAGCGCGGCCTGAAGAAACCCATGCCGCATTATGTCCGGGTCACGCGCGAGATGCGCGGTGAGAACATCGGCGGCGCGTATTCGCCGACCAGGGTGCGAACCCACCAGGCGTGGGTCTCGAGAAGTTCACGGGGACTGGTGAAGCGGTACTCGTAGAGCCGGGCGCGGATGTAACGGGGCGGGACGTCCGGGAAGGGATTGCGGCGGAGCAGGCGCAGGGTGGCGGGGTCGTTGCGCAGCAGGCGCTGGAGGAGGCCGTCGAACCACGGCCGGGCATAGCTGGACGAGTGGGCCGCGAACCACATGAGCCAGTCCAGGCGCAGGTGGTACGGGGCCCACTGGCGGGGCAGCCGGCGGGGGTCGCCGGGCTTGCCCTTGAATTCGTATTCGCGCCAGTGGGTGTGGGCGGTGAGCGCGACTTCGCCGGTGCCCTCGACGACCACCTCGTAGCGGATGCGGTCGACGACCCCGAACGCGCCGAAGGTATTGATCAGATGGAAAGGATTGTAGGACTGGTTCATTCGCTGATGGCTCGACAGCATATTGCGGACCGGCAGGTAGCTGAGCACCACGGTGCAGGCCACGAAGACGAATACCGGCACCGTGAACCAGAGCGGCGAGTCCGGCAGAGCCGGCGCCGCGGGTATCGGAAACACCTTTGCCACCGCGGAATCGGAGACGGCGGACCAGGCGAGCACGATGACCAGCCAGTTGAGGAAGGCGAAGTTGCCCGACAGCACCAGCCACAGCTGCGTGACGATGATGATTCCGGCCGCCACGCTCGCGATCGGCTGTGGCGCGAAGAGCCCGAAGGGCACCACCAATTGCGCGACGTGATTGGCCCCCGCCTCGATCCGGTGCAGCGGCCGCGGCAGCTGGTGGAAGAACCAGCTCAGCGGGCCGGGCATGGGCTGGGTCTCGTGGTGGTAGTAGAGGCAGGTCAGATCCCGCCAGCAACTGTCACCGCGCAGTTTGATCAGCCCCGCCCCGAACTCCACCCGGAACACCAGCCACCGGGCCAGCCACACCACCAGCACCGGCGGGGCCACCCGGTCGTTGCCGAGGAACGCGACCAGGAAACCGGCCTCCAGCAGCAGCGACTCCCACCCGAACGAATACCAGACCTGCCCCACATTGACGATCGACAGGTACAGCACCCACACCAGCAGCCACACCGCCACGGCCGCCCACAGCGGCAGCAGATCCGCGACCCCGGCCACCAGGGCCGCCGACACCGCCGCCCCGCTCCAGGCCACCGTCGCGTAGAACCGGTCGGTGTAGTGCAGCTGAAAGACGCTCGGCGCCACCCGGAACGGTCGCCGCGCCACGAACCGCGGTACCGGCAGCATGCCGTGTTCCCCGGTCAGCGCCCGGAACTGCCGGGCCGCCGCCACGAACGCGATCAGATAGATGGCCGCGATCCCGCGCTCGATCACCTGTCGCGCGAACCAGTATTCCGGTGCGATGAACCACTCCATCCCGCGCCTCCTGCGCCGGCCGTGTCACCTCGGGCACTACGTCCGTCCACTTGGAAGCGTACTCACCCCCCGCGCGCACCGGGCCGGGTCGCTGACCCGGGGCGGCCGTTTCCGGCACGCCGCCTGCCTGCTGCTCACCGTGGTGCATCTGGCCGGCGGAACCGGCGAGCTCTAGTCGCCGCCGCCCTCGTCGAGGTCGACGTCGATCCGGTCGCGGTCGGCCCACTCCAGCAGCGGTTCGATGTCGAACACCGCCTCGTCGATACCGGCGTGCAGGTCGCCGAGTTCGGCGTAGCGCGCGGGCACGGTCTTCATAGTGAAGTCGCCGGGGTGCACCTCGGGAATCTCGTTCCAGCGCACCGGAGTCGACACCGTCGCCTCGGGCACGCCACGCACCGAGTACGCGGCGGCGATGGTGTGGTCGCGGGCGTTCTGGTTGTAGTCCACGAACAGCTGCGCCGGATCGCGATCCTTGCGCCACCAGGCGGTGGTGACGTCCGCGGGCGCGCGCCGCTCCACCTCGCGAGCGAAGGCCAGCGCGGCCCGGCGTACCTCCTGGAATCCGAAGCGGGGCGCGATGCGGACGTAGACGTGCAATCCCTTGCCGCCGGAGGTTTTCGGCCAGCCGACCGCACCCAGCTCGTCGAGCACCTCGTGCACGACCCCGGCCACCCGCTGCACTCGCGACCACGGGCAGTCCGGCATGGGGTCGAGGTCGATGCGCCATTCGTCGGGGAGTTCGGTATCGAAGCGGCGCGAGTTCCAGGGATGGAACTCGACCGTCGACATCTGCACCGCCCAGATCACGTCGGCGAGCTTCTCGACGCAGAGTTCGTCGGCGGTGCGGCCGTAGCGCGGAAAGTACAGCTGGACAGTCGGAATCCAGTCCGGTGCACCGCCGGGCAGGCGTTTCTGGTGGACCTTGCCGCCGGGCAGGCCCTTCGGGAAGCGGTGCAGCATGCACGGCCGGTCCCGCAAGGCGTTGACGATCCCGTCGCCGACGCTCAGGTAGTACTGCACCAGGTCGAGCTTGGTCGCCCCGGTCTCCGGGAAGTACACCCGATCCGGATTGGACACGCGCACCGTGTGTTCGCCGACCGGCACCTCGATCGCCGGTGCGGCTGACTTGCTGGCCACCCGTCCGACGGTAACCGGCCTTCCGGTCATCCGCGACCGGCTCGCCGCGAACCACACACCGAACTAGAACACGTTATAGTTCACCTCGCTGGGATTTCTTCACTCGGGAAGGTGAACGCAACGGTGCGTACCTGGGACTCTTCGGCCGATGTGGTGGTGGTCGGATACGGCGGCGCGGGCGTCGCGGCGGCGCTGGCCGCGCGGGAGTCGGGCGCCGACGTGCTCGCCCTGGACCGCTACCTGGGCGGCGGGGCGACCGCGCTGTCCGGCGGAATCGTGTACGCGGGCGGAGGCACCTGGGTGCAGCGCGCGGCCGGGGTCGAGGACGACGTGGAGAACATGCTCGCGTATCTGCGCGCCGAGGTCGGCGACACCGTGAGCGAGCGGACGCTGCGCAGGTTCTGCGAGGAGTCGCCCGCACTGATCGATTGGCTGACCGGGCACGGGGTGCCGTTCCAGCCGTCGCTGTGCCCCTTCAAGACCTCGTACCCCACCGACGACTACTACCTGTACTACTCGGGCAGCGAAAACTCCGGCGGCTTCCGCGAATTGGCGCGACCGCGGCAGCGCGGGCATCGCGCGCACGGACGCGGCGTGTCCGGCAAGAAGCTGTTCGGTCCGCTCGCCGAGTCGGCGGCGAAACACGGAGTGCGCGTTCGAACGGGCACCCGGGCAACGCGACTCGTGGTCGAGGACGGCCGGGTGGTCGGCATCGAGGCGACCACGATCAGCGGCGCGCCCGCGGCGGTGCAGCGCAGGTTCGCCGCACTGGCCCGGATCTCGGCGAAACCCGGTGTGTACCACCAGGGTTCGCGCAAGGCGGTGCAGGCGCTGCTGGCGCGCATCGAGCGGCGCTACGGGGCGCCGGTGCGCATCCGGGCGCGGTCGGGGGTCATCCTCACGACCGGTGGCTTCATCGCCAATGGCGCGATGGTCGCCGAGCACGCGCCCGGCTATCCGTGGGCCGAGGGCCTGCCGCTGGGCACCGCCGGTGACGACGGCAGCGGCATCGCCATGGCCCGGGCGGCGGGCGCGGCCACCGGTCGCATGGACGCGCTGTCCACCTGGCGCTTCATCGCCCCGCCGAGCGCCTACTTCGGCTCGATCGCCGTGGATGCCAACGGGCAGCGCATGATCGACGAGTCCCGCTACGGTGCGGCCCTGGGCGCGGCCATCGCCGCGAGTCCGGGGCATCGGGCCTGGCTGCTGGTCGATGCGCGGCTGGCCGATGAGGCGCGCCGCCAGATCGGGAAGCAGTCGGTGTGGTTCCAGCGTATGCAGGCCGAGCGGCTGCTGCGGTTCGGCAGCGTGACCGGCCGGACCGTCGAGGAGGTCGCGGCCAGGGCCGGCATCGACCCGGCGGCCCTGCGCAAGACCGTGGACGCGCACAATCGCGCCATCGAGCAGCAGCTGCCCGACCCCATGGGCAAGCCCGACGACATCCGCCGCCCGTTGCACGCGGGACCCTTTGCGCTGCTGGATATCTCGTTCAGGTCCCGGCTGACCTACCCGATGCCCATGCTCACCCTGGGCGGGCTGCTGGTGGACGAGGAGACGGGCGCAGTCCGTACCGAATCCGGTGCGGCCATCCCGGGTCTGTTCGCGGCGGGCCGGGCCGCGGTCGGGGTGTGCTCGAACTCGTACGTGAGCGGCCTGTCCCTGGCCGACTGCGTCTTCTCGGGCCGCCGCGCCGGCACCCACAGCGTGGAGCTGGCGGCCACCCACTGACCCCGGCGGCCGGCCACGGCGTCAGTCGGTGGTGCGCGCTCCGAGTTCGAAAGTGTGCAACAGATCCGCCGCGACGCTCACCGCGATGACGGCCGGTTCCTTCCCGGTGATATCGGCCAGCCCGATCGGAGTCTTGATGCGGCCCAGGGCTTCCGGCGAATGACCGCCCTCGGTGGTGAGCCGCTTCCGGAACCGCGCCCACTTGGCCGGGGATCCGATCAGGCCGATGGTGCCGAGGTCGTCGGCGCGCAGGGCGGCATCGCAGAGGGCGGCGTCCTCGGCGTGATCGTGGGTCATGATCAGGACGTGGGTGCCGGGCGGCAGCCGGTCGAGGACCTGCTCCGGCAGCAGCGGCGTGTGATGGGTATGGACCCGCGCGATGGCGTCGTCCAGCGGCGCGAGCCGTTCCCCGGAGAGCACCTCGGGCCGGGAGTCGATCAGGTGCAGGTCGACATCCTGACGGGCCAGGATGCGGGCCAGTTCCAGCCCGACGTGACCGACCCCGAAGATCGCCACCGCAGGGCGCACCGGCAACGGCTCGAGCAGCACGGTCACCGTGCCGCCGCAGCATTGGACACCGTGCTGACCGACGACCTTGTCGTTGAGGGCGAATTCCATCAGCTCGGGTTCGGCGTGCGGTTTCGCGATCAGCTCGCGGGCGCGCTCGACGGCGACGGCCTCGACATTGCCGCCGCCGATCGAACCCCAGATATCGGACTGTCCCACCACCATTTTCGCGCCCGCCCGGCGCGGTGCGTGGCCGCGCACGGACGCCACCGTCACCAGGACGCCGGGTTCCCGCCGGTCGCGCAGGCGCGCGACCGCGGTCACCCAGGTCATGTCACGCACGGGCGGAAAGGCTTTCCCCGGTGGCGAATTCGCGGGCCCGCCGGGCCGCGTCGAGAGCCCAGTACACCGCCTCCGGCGTGGCGGGTGCGCCCAGCTCGACGCTCACCCCGTCCGGTCCGAAGGCCGCGGCGGCCTGGCGCAGCGCCTCGCGCACCGAGAACGCCAGCATGAGCGGCGGCTCCCCCACCGCCTTGGACCCGTACACCACGCCCTCCTCGTGCGCGTGCTGCAGCAGGGTGACATTGAAGACCTCGGGCATCTCCGAGAAGCTGGGCAGCTTGTAGGTGCTCGCCGCCTGGGTGAGCAGCCGCCCGCGGCCGGGTCCGTCACCGGTGTCCCAGCGGATGTCCTCGAGCGTCAGCCAGCCCGCACCCTGCACGAAGCCCCCCTCGATCTGGCCGATATCGATGAGCGGGGACAGGCTGTCGCCGACATCGTGGACGATGTCGACGCGGCGGATGTGGTACGCGCCGGTGAAGCCGTCCACCTCCACCTCGGCGGCGGCGGTGCCGTAGGCGAAGTACTTGAACGGCGAGCCGTGCATGGTCTTCGCGTCCCAGTGCAGGCCCTCGGTGCGGTAGAAACCGGCCGCCGACAGCTGAACTCGCTGCAGATAGGCCGTCCGGCACAGGTCGTTCCACTCGACGACCGCGTCACCGGGGCCCAGGGCGCGGGCGACGCCGTCGGCGATGCGGACGTCGGAGGCATGGACCCCCAGCCGAGCCGCCGCCACCTGCAACAGGCGTTCGCGCAGCTGCTCGCAGGCGTTCTTGATGGCCGCGCCGTTCAGGTCGGCCCCCGAACTCGCCGCGGTCGCGGAGGTGTTGGGCACCTTGTCCGTTCGCGTCGGCGCGAGCCGCACCTTGTCCAGCGGGATGCCCAGTGTGGTGGCCGCCACCTGCAGCATCTTGGTGTGCAGGCCCTGCCCCATCTCGGTGCCGCCGTGATTGATCAGCACCGACCCGTCCTTGTAGATCAGCACCAGCGCCCCGGCCTGGTTGAAGGCCGTCATATTGAACGAGATGCCGAACTTGACGCCGGTCACGGCCAGCCCGCGCTTCACGTGCGGATGCGTGGCATTGAAGGCCGCGATCTCCCGTGTGCGCGTGGCGATCTCACCGCGTGCGAGCACCTGGTCCCAGGTGGCGGTGATGCGTTCGGGGTGGCGCACCTGCTGCCCGTAGGGCGTGGTCTGCCCGGCATGGTAGAAGTTGCGGCGGCGCAGTTCCATCGGATCCAGGCCGAGCAGCGGCGCGCACCGGCCCAGCAGGTCCTCCATGACGAGCATGCCCTGCGGACCGCCGAAGCCCCGGAAGGCGGTGTTGGAGGGCTTGTTGGTCTTGGCGATGCGACCGGTGAAGCGCGCGTTGGGAATCCAGTACAGGTTGTCGACATGGCAGAGCGCGCGGGCCAGCACCGGTTCCGAGAGGTCCAGGCTCCAGCCGCCGTCCGAGGTCAGGGTGGTGTCCAGGGCCTGAATGTGCCCGTCGGCGTCGAATCCGACCCGCCATTGCGCGTGGAATCCGTGCCGCTTGCCGGACATGGTCAGGTCCTGGGTTCGGTTGAGCCGCAACCGGACCGGACGCCCGGTGAGGGTCGCGCCGAGCGCCGCGATGGCCGCGAAGCCGTGCGGCTGCATCTCCTTGCCGCCGAATCCGCCGCCCATGCGCAGGCATTGCACGGTCACCTCGTGACTGTGCAGCCCGAGTACGTGGGCCACAATCTCCTGGGTCTCCGACGGATGCTGCGTGCTGGACTGCACGAACACCTGCCCGCCCTCGTCGACATGCGCCAGGGCGGCATGGGTTTCGAGGTAGAAGTGTTCTTGATCGGAGAAGTGGATCTCACCGGTGAACACGTGCGCCGAGGCCGCGAACCCGGATTCCAGGTCGCCGCGCCGCACCTGGGGATGCGCGCCCTGGAAGCTGCCGGCCGCCACGGCGTCCTCGATCGTGATCAGCGAGGGCAGCGGCTCCAGCTCCACCTCGATCGCCGCCGCGCCCAGCCGCGCGGCCTCCAGGGTCTCGGCCAGCACCCAGCAGACGGCGTGGCCGTGGAAGCAGACCTCGTCGGGGAACAGCGGCTCGTCGTGCTTGACGCCGGCATCGTTGATGCCGGGCACGTCCGCCGCGGTGAGCACCCGCACCACGCCCGGCACGCCCAGCGCGGGCGCGGTGTGCAGGGCGGTGATGCGCGCGTGCGCGTGCGGCACCTGCACCGGATACGCGTGCAGCACATCCTTGGTGCGGTACACCAGGTCGTCGGTGTAGAGCGCGGCCCCGGTGACGTGCAGGGCGGCGCTCTCGTGCGGCAGCGCCACACCCACCGCGGGATTCTCGGGTCGTTGCGACAGGTGGCTCATGACAGCACCCCCGCGGGTTCGGTCTCGGCGAACAGTTTGCGCAGGCTCTCCCCGAGCATGGCGCTGCGATACCGCGCGCTGGCGCGGTGATCGTCGAGCGGAGTGCCCTCGTCCCGCAACACCTGCGCGGCGGCTATCACGGTCGATTCGGTCCACGGCCGGCCCACGAGGGCCGCCTCGGTGTCGTAGGCGCGCACCGGGGTGGCGGCCACACCGCCCAGCCCGATGCGCGCGGTGCGGACCAGACCGTCCTCGATGTCGAGCGCGAAAGCCACTGCGACGCTGGAGATGTCGTCGAAGCGGCGCTTGGCGATCTTGTGGAAGGCGGTCACCGGCGCCAGCGGCAGTGGAATCCGGACGGACTTGATGAGCTCGTCCGGCCGCCGCACCGAGCACCGGTAGCCGGTGAAGTAGTCGGCCAGCGCGACCTCACGCTCGCTGGCGGCGTCGGCCAGCACGACCGACGCCGCCAGCGCCAGCAGCACCGGCGGTGCGTCGCCGATGGGCGAGCCGGTGCCGAGGTTGCCGCCCAGGGTGGCCGCATTGCGGATGAGCCGGGAGGCGAACTGCGGGAACAACTCCGACAGCAGCGGCACCCGCCCGGCGAGGCGGCGTTCGATCTCGGTGAGGGTGAGCGCCGCGCCCAGCTCGATCCGGTCCGCGCCGATGGTCAGCGCACGCAGTTCGGGCAGCTGATCGACGGCCAGCGTGTACTCCGCCCGCCGGCCGCGGAGGTTCACCTCGACGCCCAGGTCGGTGCTGCCCGCCACCACCGTGGCGTCCGGGTGCTCACGCAGCAGCCGGAGTGCGTCGGCGAGGGTCGCAGGCCGGACGAAACGCTGCCCACCGGAACTGAAGTCGGTCGCCACCAGTTCCGGCGGGTCGGAGGCGAGCCGCCGGGCCAGTTCGTCATCGGCCTCGGGCTCGCCGACCGCGAACGCCGCATCGCGGATGGGCCGGTAGCCGGTGCACCGGCACAGATTGCCGCTGAGCGCGTGCAGATCGAAGCCATTGGGCCCGGTCTCGGCATGCGCGCAGTCGGGTGCGATCTCGTCGAGCGCCCGCCGATCCGGCCGGTAGTACTCCGCGGCCATGCTGCACACGAATCCCGGTGTGCAGTAACCACATTGCGATCCGCCGCGCACCGCCATCTCACGCTGCACCGGATGCAGCCGCGCGGGGCCGCCCAGGCCCTCGACGGTGACGATCTCCTGTCCGTCCAGCGCGACGGCGGGCACCAGGCAGGCATTGATCGCCACCCATTCGGTCGGCTCGGCCACTCCCGGCCGGGCCACCAGCACCGAACACGCGCCGCATTCGCCCTCCGCGCAACCCTCCTTGCATCCCGTGAGCCCGAGCTCCCGGAGAAAGTCCAGCAGAGAGGTATGCGGCGCGGCGGGAGAAATCGTCGTGGTCTTCCCGTTCACCGTCATGAAAATTGCCATTGCAGGCTGCCTTCTACGTCGAGTGCACTATCCAGTGTTCGCGGATTAATTCCGCTCGTCGAGAAAAGCCGCGCCTCAGCAGCCGTGCGCCACGCGGCCGGGCACCCACACCGTCCGGTGGGCGAGGCGACGCAGGTCGGAATTGGTGGACATCCGGTCGCCTCCTGCCTGTGACCACGGGTTACGAGGCCCCGAACCTACGTCGCGGCACGATATTCGGTCAACACGAGGGGACGCGCGCCGCGGGATTCTGTAGGAAAATACGAAGGCGGCCGGGAGGCGCGCCGAACCGGCTGGACAATCGAACAATCTGCTGCGGGACAGGTATTTCCTGCGTCATCATTCGGGTCGTGGTCGCGGCCTGTTCGGGCCGTTGTTCACGCGTTCCAGGAGGCATCATGCAAATGCGCTTTTCGCGCCCCTCCCGTAAACCCGATATCGGCGTCGCCCGGCCCCGGCATCCGGTCGACGAAATCCCGCCGCCCCCACGATTGGCGCTGCTGGGCCTGCAGCACCTGGCGATCATGTACGCGGGCGCGGTCGCGGTGCCGCTGCTCGTCGGCGGGGCGCTGAAACTGCCGGCCCACACCATCGGCCTGCTGGTGAATGCCGATCTGCTGGTCTCCGGCATCGTCACCATCATCCAGTCGGTCGGCATCGGCCGGATTCTCGGTGTCCGGCTGCCGGTGGTCGCGGGCGCGACCTTCACCGTGGTCTCGCCCATGATCCTGATCGCGCAGCAATTCGGCGGCGGCGAGGCCGGGCTGCCCACCGTCTACGGCGCGATCCTGGTGTCGGGCGTATTCGGTCTGATCATCGCCCGCTTCTTCGCCAAGGTGGTGCGGTTCTTCCCGCCGCTGGTGTCGGGCTGCGTGATCTGTGTGATCGGGCTGTCGCTGATCGGCGCGGACGCCGGGCTGATCGCCGGCGACGACCCGAAAGCGGCCGACTACGGCCAGATTTCGCATATCGCGCTGGCCGGGCTGGTGATCGCGCTCATCGTGGTGATCCACCGGTTCGCCCGCGGGCTGATCGCCCAGCTGGCCGTGCTGATCAGTGTCATGATCGGCACGCTGGTGGCGGTGCCCATGCATCTGGTCGACATGTCGGCGGTCGGGTCCTCGGGCTGGTTCGCGATCTCGCGGCCGTTCATCTTCGGCGCCCCCGAGTTCCATCTCGGCGCGATCATCTCCATGTGTGTGGTCATGCTGGTGACCTTCACCGAGTCCACCGCCGATATGGTCGCCGTCGCCGAAATGGTCGACAAGCAACTCGAGCCCGCGGACCTGGGACGCGGCCTGGCCGCCGACGGACTCTCCGCGGTGCTGGCCGGATTCATGAACTCCTTCCCCGACACCGCCTTCGCAGAGAATGTCGGCCTGGTCGGGCTGACCGGCGTGCGCAGCCGCTGGGTGGTCGCGGCCTGCGGCGGCATGCTGGTGGCGCTCGGGCTGGTGCCCAAGGTCGGCAGTGTGGTTGCGGCACTGCCGGGTCCGGTGATCGGCGGTGCGGCAACGGTCATGTTCGCCATGGTCACCGCGGTCGGGCTGCGGGTGCTGCACAAGGTCCAGTTCGAGGGCACCAGCAATATGCTGATCATCGCGGTCACGCTGTCGGTGGCGCTGCTGCCGGCGGTGGCCCCGAATATCTACACCAAGTTCCCGGCCGACTTCCAGATGATCGCGGGCAGCCCGATCACCTCGGCCGTGATCGTGGTCTTCGTGCTCAATCTGGTCTTCAATCACTGGGGTGCGAGCAAAACCGGCACACCGGTGAACGAGGAGCACTGACCGATCACACCGGTTCCACTGCACCGCTGGGCAACTCGGCTTCCACCGGGTCCGCCCGGCGGGCATAGCGCTGGGCCAGAGCCGCGCAGGTGAAGAGCTGGATCTGGTGGAAGATCATGAGCGGCAACACGATCAGGCCGACCGGATGCCCGGCGAACAGCACCGAGGCCATGGGCAGGCCGGTGGCGAGGCTCTTCTTGGAGCCGCAGAAGGTCAGCACGATGCGGTCCGTGCGGGAGAAGCCGAGCAGGCGGCCACCCAGCGTGGTGAGGGCCAGCACGGTGGCCAGCAGGGCCGCACAGACCAGCACCGTGGACACCAGCACCCGGGCCGACAGATCGTGCCAGATGCCCGCTGTCACACCGGCGCTGAACGCCGCGTAGACGACCAGGTAGACCGAGCCGCGATCCACCGTCTTGGTGGCTGCCGGATGGCCGAGCACCCAGCCCAGGCGGGGGCGCAGCAGCTGCCCGGCCAGGAACGGCAGCAGCAGCTGGACCACGATGGCGAGCACCGCCGATGGTGAAACATGTACGCCTGCCGTAGTTTTCATGCAGGCCATCACGAGCAGCGGGGTCGCGAAGACGCCGATCAGATTCGACAGTGAGGCGCTCACCACCGCGCCCGCCACATTGCCCCGTGCCATCGAGGTGAAGGCGATGGAGGACTGCACCGTCGAGGGCACCAGGCACAGGAACAGCACACCGGTGTACAGGTCCGGGGTGAGCACGCTCGGCACCAGCACCCGCAGGGCCAGGCCCAGCAGCGGGAAGATCACGAAAGTGGCTGCCAGTACTCCGGAGTGGAGTCGCCAGTGCCGCAGTCCGGCGAGGGCCTCACGGGGTTCCAGGCGGGCGCCGTAGAGCAGGAACAGCACCGCGATGGCGATCTTGGTGGCCCAGTCCAGCACCTCGGCCGCGTCCCCGCGCGCGGGCAGCAGGGCGGCCAGCGCCACGGTGGCGAGGATGCCCAGCATGAAGGAGTCGATGCGGAGTTTGGCGAGGAGCTGCACGTTTCGACGGTAGGAGCGCGGATGCTGATCGCGATAGTCGTTCGATCCGATATCTCTCATCGGGATACGTGATAATTACCCGCATGTTCGAACCCGAGCTGCTACGCACCTTCCTGGCCGTGGAGCGGGCCGGCGGCTTCACCGCCGCGGGCCGTCAGCTGGGCCTGCGCCAGTCCACCGTGAGCGGCCATATCGCCCGTTTGGAACAGGCCGCCGGGCGGGAGCTGTTCCGCCGCGACACCCGCAATCTGGCGCTCACCGCCGACGGCGCGGCCATGATCGGCTTCGCCCGCGCCATCCTCGACGCGCAGGCCCAGGCCCAGGCCTACTTCTCCGGTTCCGCCCTCACCGGCCTGGTGCGGCTGGGCGCGTCCGACGATGTGATGGCCCGCGCGCTCCCCGACATCCTGGTGGAGTTCCAGCGCACCCATCCGGGCGTCGATCTCGAGCTCACCGTCGGCCTGAGTGAGACCCTCAAATCCCGCATGGCCGCAGGCGAACTCGACCTGGTCTTCGGCAAGCGGCTGCCGGGCGAGCGGCACGGTACGCTGCTGTGGCGGGACCGGCTGGTGTGGGCGGGGCGTTCGGCCACAACGGAATTCGAGAATCCTGTGCCCTTGGTCACCTACCCGGAGCCGAGCCTGACCCGGCAGCAGGCGCTGCGCGCGCTCGAGCACGCGGGCCGTACCTGCCGGGTCGTGTGTGTCAGCGACAGCCTGCTCGGACTGCGGGCGGCGGCCCTGGCCGGGCTCGGGGTGATCGCGCACGCGGCGGGTGTGCTGCCCGATGGGCTGGTCCCGCTCACCGACCCCCGGCTCCCCGAATTGGGGGAACTGGATTTCGTTCTCATGCACCGCCGCACCCGGCTGGCGGATCCGGAGCAGGCGCTGGCCGACGCCATCATCGCCAATGCGCGCCGCCTATCACTCCAGACCAGTCGGTCGGGCATGTGACCGCACCGTCCGCTGTGGACGGTAGGGTGCTGAGAATCCGAATTCGCGCTACGCAGAGCGCGGATCGGCCGGCCGCTGGCCGGGAGCGTCAAGGCGGGCGGGCTGAAGCGTTCGTGTTCAGCATTTCTCGAGCCCAGCAGTGTGTATCGCACATCCGAGGTGGGTCTGGTGTTGATCGGTGCAAGGACGAACGACAGTGCTGTCATCGAGGATTCCGGTGGGCCACCACCGGCGTGGCCCAGGACGACGCTGATCGTGCTGGCCTTCGGTGCGGTGCTGTCGCTGGTGCTGATCTTCGCGACCGTGGATCCGTGGCTGGACCAGGTGGGTTTTCTGGCGGGCGGCTTCGACGTCCACGTCTACCGGGACGGCGCGTGGAAGATCTACCACGACCATCCGCTCTACACCGAGACGACGCATCGCGGCCTGTCCTACACCTACACGCCGTTCTCCACGCTGATGTTCCTGCCGATCCTGATGGTGCCGTGGGGCTACGTCACGAATTCCTGGCTGGCACTGAACATTTGCGTGCTCTACGGCTGTGTCCTGTTGTGCTGGCGTGTACTCGGCCACCGCCTCACCTGGCGGCTCGCCGGGATCAGCGCCCTGCTGGCGGCGACGGCCATGTTCCTGGAGCCGGTGCGCACCACGCTGTACTACGGCCAGATCAACCTCGTACTGATGGCGCTGATCCTCTGGGACTTCTCGCGCCCGGAGGGTAGCCGGTTGCGCGGCGTGGGCACCGGGCTGGCCGCGGGCATCAAGCTGGTGCCGCTGTATTTCGTGGCGCAGTTGCTGGTGCTGCGGCAGTGGCGGGCGGCCGTGGTGGCCGCGACCACCTTCATCATGACGATCCTGGTCGCCGGCGCCGTCCTTCCGTCCGATTCGAAGCAGTACTGGACCAGGACGTTCTTCCAGTCGGACCGCATCGCCCCCGACACTCAGCCGGCCAATCAGTCACTGCGAGGCGTGATCGCTCATCTCTCGGGCCATCAGGTGCCGCAGTGGCTGTGGCTGCTGATCGCGGTGCCGGTCGCGGTCGGCGGCCTGCTGCTCGCGGCGGCGCTCTACAGCCGTGGCGAGAGACTGCTCACCGTCACCACCGCGGGCCTGACCTCGTGCGCGGTCTCCCCGTTCTCCTGGAACCACCACTGGGTCTGGTTCCTGCCGCTGTTCGTCTACCTGATCAACCGTGCCGCGTCGGAACCGCGTTGGTGGTCGGCGGCCGGTTTCCTCTACCTGACCACCGGCGCCTGGGCCTACCACTGGACCGATCGCTGGGTGGTGGTCGGCTGGTTCCTGTTCCCGCCGTCCTGGCCGATCTCGCAGATCCTGCTGAACTGCTATGTCATCGTCTACGTGGTCATCCTGGGCGGCCTGATCGCCTGCCTCCGGCGCTCCCCCGACCGTAGATAGGCAACCGACCGGTCGGCTATTGGCCCACATCCGTTATGAAAGAGTTGCCGAGGGTATATCCGAATCAGGCCGGGGATGGGAATCCCTCTCGCGCATACCTTTCGCGAGCGATGACCGAGGAGGACGCCATGAAGGAGCCGGTGTGCATCGATTGCTGGCGGCGTGACAACCTCACCTTCGCCCAGCGGCTGGACCCCGCCTACATCAAGCCGGGGCCGAAGTACCGGTGCGCCATGCACCGGGCGCAGTGTGAGGCGGAGGGCATCGGACCGGACCACACCGAGCGCACCGACCGCGCCGCCTGACGAACCCGGACGCGGGGCGCGTCACGGCGTCTCGATGACGAGACCCGTTCGCGCGCTGCGCTTCTCACCCCACTCGTAGAGCGCGGTCAGCACCGGGACCAGACTCCACCCCTCGTCGGTGAGGTCGTACTCCACCTGCGGCGGGACGGCGGGAAACACCGTGCGCCGCACCAGCCCATCGGACTCCAGCTCCCGCAACTGCTGAACCAGCATCTTCTCGCTGGTGTCCGGCATGAGCCGCCGCAACTCCCCATACCGCCGCACCCCCTCCTTGAGGTGCGCCAGAATGACCGCCTTCCATTTGCCCCCGATCAGATCGACGGTCACCTCGACCGGGCAGTGGTAGCGCTTCGCCGGCATCTCGCCTCCGGTACTTACCGAAAAGTGCGTTCTTGTAACACTGTAATCAGGGGACTTTCATGAATTCCCATGAAGGTCATCGCATTCGATCGATTCAAGTCCGGCGTCACGCTGGAGACCATCGCCCCGTATCTGCCCGAGGAGGTCGCCAATGTGTGGCGGCTGTGGAAGGCGGGCATCGTGCGGGAGAACTACGCCCGCGTTGACGAGCCGGGGGTGGTCATCGTGTTCGAGGTCGACAGTGTCGAGGAGGCGCAGCGATACGTCAACGACTTCCCGCTCACCAGGAAGGGGTTCCTGGAGTGGACGTATGTGCCGGTCACGGCGCCGCTGCCGATCGAGGCGCTGATGGACGCCTCGGTGGATGTCGCGGAACCCTACGATCGCACCCGGTGAGGCCGTCATGCGACAAGCCTACGGCCTGACCATTCCGCAGACCGTCGAGGACGCCTGCCACCCGGAACGCATGGCGCTGCTGATCTACGACATGCAGGTCGGCATCGTGGGGCAGCTGCCCGACGGCGAGAGCATCGTGAAATCCTGCGTGCGGTTGCGGGATGCGGCGCGGGCGAACGGTTTCCGCGTCTTCTACACCCGCCACATGTCGATCCCTCCGGCGGCGGCGGGGATTTCGCAGTTGCGCACCGCCATGGAGTGGCAGCACGTGGACGATCCGGCCGAGGTGCGGTCCGCCTTCGCGCAGGGCTCGCCGCAGTACGAGTTGGTGCCCGAGCTGTCCCCGGGTCCCGACGAGGTCGTCTTCGACAAGATCACCATGTCCGCCTTCGCCGCGACGCCGCTCGATATCGCCCTGCGGGACTTGGGAATCGGCGCTTTCGCGGTGGCGGGCATCGCCATGGAGGTCGGCATCGAACCCACGGTGCGGCACGCCACCGACCTCGGCTACCTGCCCATCGTGGTGACCGACGCCTGCGGAGCGGGCCATGCCGAGGCGGCCGAACGCTCGCTGGCCGGACTGGCCTTCGCGGGCGGTTCCCGCACCACCGGCACCGATGCCCTCAGCGCGCTCATGAATCGCCGCTAGCGGGCAGAATCTCGGTGTAGGACAACGGGATCGCGGCCGGTCCGCGCAGCGTGACGTGTTCCCGATACGGCGGACGCTCGCAGTCGAGCCGGGGTTCGCGCACGCGCCGCGCGAATCGGGTCACGGCGATATCGGCCTCCAGCCGGGCCAGCGGTGCGCCCAGGCAGAAGTGCTGGCCGAGACCGAAGGCCAGATGCCGGTTCTGGCGGGCCGGATCGAAGCGGCCGGGCTCCGCGAAAATCTCCGGATCACGGTTCGCGGCGGCGAGCAGCATGACGATCATGTCGCCCGCCGCGATCTCGATGCCCGGCAAGGTAATCGGGTCGCGGGCGATGCGCGGGAAACCCCAGTTGTTGTTGTTGTTGTACCGGCGGGTCTTGACGTCCTCTCCGGCCTGAAAGCCGGAGATTCCTGCCAGCGCCCTGTCGGGCGCTCTCGGTGGGTTCCTGTTTCACTGGGACTTGCTTTCCGCTAGGCGGAAAGACTGACGGTCCCTCCGCAGGCGTTTAACCTCTCCGCCCGTCCGGCGGCGAGGATGTTGCGTGCCGCGTTCAGATCGCGGTCGTGGACGGCTCCGCAGGCGCACGTCCATTCACGCACGTGCAGGGGTTTCTTCCCGCTCAGCGCTCCGCATTCGGAACACAACTGACTGGACGGGAACCAGCGGTCCACCCTGGCGAAGGTGCGCCCGTACCGGTCGGCCTTCTCCTCCAACATGCGGGTGAACATGCCCCACCCGGCATCGTGGACCGACTTCGCCAACCGAGTACGCGCAAGACCTTTCACGCACAAGTCCTCGACGTACACCGCTTGGTTGTCGCGGATGATCGTCGTGGACTGTTTGTGCGCCCAATCACGGTGCGTATCCGACACTTTCGCGTGAGCCTTGGCGACCTTCAACCGGGCTTTGGCCCGATTCGCCGAGCCTTTCTCCTTCCGTGACAAGGACTGCTGAGCCTTGCGGAGCTTGCGCTCGGCGCGACGGAGGAAACGGGGGGAGGCGATCGTCTTGCCGTCCGACAGGACCGCGAACGTCGACAAGCCCAGGTCGATGCCAACCTCGCAAGCAACTGGCGCAAGCGGCTGATCGTCGGTCTGCACGACGAACGACGCGAAATACCGTCCCGACGCGTCCTTGATGATCGTGACCGACGACGGCTCCGACGGCAGCTCCCGCGACCAGCGCACCGCCAGTTCGCCAACCTTCGGCAGCCGCAGCTTGCCGCCGGCAGTGACCGCGAACCGCGCGTTGCGGGTGAACCGGATCGATTGCCGATTGTCCTTGCGCGAGCGGAACCGAGGCGGACCTACCCGCGCGCCGCGCCGCTTCCCCGTGATCGAGGCGAAGAAGTTGCGGTAGGCGGTGTTCAGATCGGTGAGCGCCTGCTGCAACACCACCGACGACACCTCCGAAAGCCACGCACGTTCCGGAGTGCCCTTGGCTTCGGTCAACGCTTTCGACAGTTCCGCATCCTTGATATACGGCTGCCCGTCGCGGCGCGCGGTCTCCCGCGCAGCCAATGCATCGTTGTACACCACCCGCGCGCATCCGAACGCCTGCGCCAGCGCGACCCGCTGACCCGGCGTCGGATAGACGCGAAAGTTGTACCGCAACTGCATATCTCGATATTATCGTATTGGTTCGGCAGACATGGGTGATGTTAGAAAAGGTAGGCACTGCATTTCCGCTCTCCGTGCCGTTTGGTTTTCGTGACCAAGTACCGGCATCGCGTGTTCACCGATCGGCACCTGGAGCGGATGGAGCAGATCATGCGGGCCGTCTGCGAAGACTTCGAATGCGAGCTTGTCGAGTTCAACGGCGAAACCGACCACGTTCACCTGCTGGTGAACTTCCCACCCAAGGTCGCCCTGTCGCGGCTGGTGAAATCCCTCAAAGGCATCTCGTCGCGGCGAATGCGCCAAGAGTTCCCAGAACTGGTCCGCCACTGCTGGCGGGCGCAACGCTTGTGATCGGGTTCCTACTTCGCTGGATCGGTCGGCGGCGCACCAATTTCGGTCCGCTGCCAGTACATCGAGCAGCAGAACCGCCCGGTTTAAGGCACGCTCGGGCCTTGGCGGCCCTCCCACGTCCACTGTCACCACCGCCCTGAACGGCGGTGCACTAGCGGACATTCCGGTAGCGCAGGGTCTCCTCGATCACCGGCCCCGCGAGCGATCCGGCGGTGCGTAGATTGGCCAGGTGATGACGAGCACGCCCGATCAGGCGTGATCACAGGGTGAATCGCTTCCCCTTGGCTGCCCACAGGACGCGTCCGCGCTGGGTGAGCTGCCAGCTTTCGTCCGTGCCGGATTCGACCAACCCCCGGGCCGCCAATCGCGCAATTATGCGTCGAATCGACTCTTGGCCGAGGGAATTGCCAGGCCCGGATGGAGGCAGCGACACCCCTGCCGCGACACCCTCGATCGTCAACGCCTTGCCTGCCAAGTTGAGCGCACCCAGCACCGCGAAGTCCGGCAACGCCAAGGGAGTCAGACCTGGCATCCGCGCTCTCCTCCGAGATACCGCGCGAAGCTCTGTCGAGGTGCTACGACCTCCACATCGCACATACACATCAGCCGATCGATAATGAGTGCGTCGAGGTCCTGCAAGGATGGAACAAGTACCGCATCCACATCGGCGGCACTCACCTGGTCGATCAGAGGCAGGGGCGACGAGTCGGACGGCCAGATCAGGGCGTATCCCAACTGCCGCGCCAGGCGCGCAACCTGTGCTCGATTCCATTGAGCACCAAGACCTGAACGTTCTTCATCAACATGGCCGAATGCTGTCGGAAGCGCACTCTTCATGACTGCCCTCAAATTCGTGGTGACGGCTACCTACTTCGAGAGAACCCGGCAGCGATGCGTTCGGGAAGGTGGCAAGTCGCCAGATAACCGACCTGCCACCCCTTGCCAGCAGCCAGAATGAGGGCATGTGCGGGGAGTGGCGATGACCGATCCGGCCATCGAACCGGAGCGGCGGGCTGCAGCCGTCGCCAACGAACTGGCGCGCGAAATCAGGAGGTTGAGGCGTGCGGCTGATATGAGCCAGCGCGTGTTGGCATCCAAGGCCGGGTACTCGCGTCAGTACGTATCGATGACCGAGTGGCAGGACGCCACTCTGCCCTCCGAGGATCTGATATCTGCCATCGATAGCGCGCTCGGTGCGGGTGGGGCACTGATCGCACTACGCGCGCAGGCCAAGACGGAGCAGTCGACCAAGCGCAGACAATCACGGCCCACGCCACCGGGTGCGGGCGCGGACAGGGCACGCGAACCTTCGGCGGCGTGGCCCGCCGTGGTCGACGAATCTTCGCTGCGGGCGGCGCTGCTCGATCCACGGATTGCCACGGCCGGAGCCGCGCCGAGTGGGCATCTCTCCGTCGAGCAGGCGTTCCCAACCTCATCGGCGGCATTCGACCTATCTGAGCTCGTGCAGCCCGATTCCGTTGCGGCGCTGGCGCGTTCAGGTCCGATCACGGAGCGAACGCTCGTCAGCTTCACATCTGTGACGCGATTGCTGGCGAGCCAGCGGCAGAGCATCGCTCCGGATGCACTGGTCGGTCTCATTGCAGCACACCGTGATTCGGTAGCCGAGCTGTTCCGGGCCGCGCATGACGATCGGATCAAAGGTCTGCTGGGTGCACTGCTGGGAGAGACCTCGATCGTGGCGAGCCGGTTGTGGAGTGCGGTTGGCGATCGGCCGATGGCACTGGCGAACTGTGTCTATGCGCGACAGCTCGCCGATAAGCTCCATGACCCACTGCTGAGCGGGATAGCGAGGATCTTCGAGAGCAATCTCCGATCCGATGCCGCCACGTTGATCGGTGCCGACGGTGACATCGTGATTGGCCTGCGAATGTTGAGAGAGGCGGCTGCATTCGGCCATGCACTTCCCACGTCGGCTCAAGCGCGGATCGCAGCGGAGCAGGCGCAGGCGTTCGCGGTGTTGGAACTTCCCCGAGAATGCAGGAAAGCGTTGACGGCCGCGCACCCGCGCGGTCGACCAGATCGGCGAGGCGGACCGGACCGGATTGTTCAGCGACTGGAACACCGCTCGCCTACGTGTGCATGAAGGCACCTGCCGGCTTTTTCTCAACGAACCCGCGAAGGCGATTGCGGCGCTCGAAGCGGCCGTGCAAGAGACCGGGCAGGGGGACCATAACGTCGCGTTGGCTGCGCGTGTGGACCTCGCGAGCGCGTATGTGCTCAACGGCGAGCTCGAGGAAGGATGCCAGGTCATCTGCGACACCTACGAGAGCCTGAAGGAGATGGGTAATCAGCGCGGAATCGAACGGGCCCAGCGCGCGATCGAGAGGTTGGCCCCGTGGAGGACCGAACGGCCCGTTCGCGAACTGGCGGAAAGGATCGCGGGTCTCAACCCGTGACCAGCGACTCCACGGCCGTGGCGATCGTATCCGGGTCCAGCGCATCGACTATCACATCCGGCGAGTACTCGGCGAGTTCTTCACGGCCCGTCCGGTGGGTCACGATGATGACATGGAATCCAGCGTGACGTGCACAAGCGATGTCATTGGGCGCATCACCGATGACCACAGTTCGGGAAGGGTCGAGCGCGTCGCCGTACCTGGCTGGATACAGTTCGGCAATCACCGCCGGGAGGTCGGACCTTTCGCGAGCATCGGACCCGAACGCGCCAATGTCCAAGTCCAGGTACGCATCCAGGCCAGTGATCCGAAGCTTGACCTCAGCCGCGCAGCGCAGATTACCGGTGAGAACCGTCTGAACGAAACCGCGCTTGTTCAGGGTCGCGATCGTCTTTGCCGGGCCCGGATACGCAGGCTGGTCCCGCGCCAGTTCGGCCTCTCCGTCTGCCATGACCTGCATCAATTGCTCCGGGAATACTTCAACTCCATACTCCGCAGCGTCATTCGGCACTCCGGAGGCAAGAGCGGCATCAATGACGATCGATTCATCTGTGTAGCCGTGGACGCGGGACTTGGGGAAGACAACATCGGCTTCCGGGATTCTGTAGGTGCGCGCGATAGCCCTGCGGAGCAGGCGCAGGTCAGCCGGAATGAGGGTGCCGTCAACGTCCCACACGATGAGTCCCGCGTGCTCCACACTCATGCGGTGCATTCTGACAGAACGCCGAAGGCGCGTGTTCCGCATCCAGGACGACAACGCCCGCCGCGATTCGCAGCGAAAACATCTGGGGGAATACCCGGATGGCCATTGATTCGGACATTCGGGACACTGGTGGCTGTGAATCGCCTATTGCCCGAACAGGTCCGGGCCGCCGGTGCGGGGCCGCGGTGACGGCGCTCGCCCGCGGGGAGAATCGGCCCGCGCCCGCCGACCGGATGACGGTCACCGTAACCTGCTCCGTCGCAGTCGATGTGTCCGCGCTGCTCCTGGGCGCGAACGGGCGGGTGCGGTCGGACGGGGACTTCATTTTCTTCAACCAACCGGTCGGTCCCGGCGTGGTCTATCGGCACGGCCGCGGCGCCGGGGACATGGTGGACGTCCAGACCTCCGCTCTACCCGCCGACGTGGATCGGGTCGCCATCACCGCCAGCCTCGACGGCAGCGGGCCCGCCACCTTCGCCGCCGCCGGGACACTCACCGCCGCCATCGGATCCCCCGCGGGCACACTGACTTTCCCGATGAACGGCCTGACCAGCGAGGCAGCCGTCGTCTGCGTGGAGATCTACCGCCGCGGCGACGCCTGGAAGGTGCGCGCGGTCGGACAGGGCTACGACAACGGCCTGGCCGGACTGGCCGAAGCCTTCGGCGTGACCATCGACGACGACCCCGAGCCGCCGGTGCAGGCCCCACCCGCCCCTACGCTTCCGGCGCAGGCCCTCCCGCCGCAACCCGTCGCGCCACCCCAGCAGCAGCCGCAACCCGCGCAATATCTGCCGACCCAACCCAATCCCGCCGCGCGGCCGATGCCATTGCCACCCACCCTGCCGGCCCAGCAATTCCAGCCGCCGGCCGCGCCGCAGCAGGTGCCCATGGCCCCGCAGTCTTTCGTGCCGCCGCCCTATCCGCCCGCGGCTCCCGTCTCGAATCATTCCGCGCCACAAGGAGTTCCGTCCGTGCAGAGCGAGCTGTTCCATCCGAATCATGCCGAGGTCAGCGGTTACGGCATTCAGAAGCAGGGCAGCAAGATGATCCGGGTGGCAGTCGACGGGGAGACCCTGGCCCGGGCCGGATCGATGGTGGCCTATCAGGGCGAGCTGCACTTCAAGGCGCTCGGGTCGGGTGGGATCGGGCGGGCGATCCAGCAGCGGCTCACCGGTGAGGGCGTGCCGCTCATGCAGGTGTCCGGGCGCGGGGATCTGTTCCTGGCCAATGCCGCCTCCGATGTGCACATCGTGGACCTGGACGGCACCGACGGCCTGACCATCAATGGCGCGAACGTACTGGCCTTCGACTCCACGCTGTCCTACAACATCCAAAGGGTCCAGGGCGCGGCCGGTTACGCCAGCAATGCGGGCTTCTTCAACTGCGTCTTCACCGGTCGCGGCCGGATCGCCATCACCACCCACGGCTCCCCCGTGGTCCTGAATGTCGACCAGCCGACCTACGCCGATCCGCAGGCCGCGGTGGCCTGGTCGTCCAGCCTGCAGACCGGCATCAAGCGCAATGACTCCTTCGGTTTCAGCCGCCTGATCGGCCGCAGCACCGGCGAGGGCCTGACCCTGTCGTTCTCGGGCCGCGGCTTCGTCATCGTGCAGCCCTCCGAGCTGCCGCCGGGCGGTTTCATCGGCGGCACCGGCGGTGGCCAGGAGGCCGGGCAGTCGGGCGGCATGTTCGGCGGGCTGCTCGGCTGACATTGGTGCGCGCCGCCTCAGCCAGCATCGACTCCGAGGCATCGAGCCCGACGGCCAGGCCCGAATCCCCCGCCGCCCGGCCGAAAGCCCTGGTGAACAGCCCCGGCCCACAACCGACATCGAGCACCAGCGCGCCCTCGGCGAGCCCGAGCGAAGTCCACCGCCCGCTGCTTCTCCCGGCGCACGCCGACCGCATCGCGTCCCATGGCGAGCCGGAAGAACTCGCGCCAGATGGGCTCGTAGACGCGGGAGATCAGCGGCACCCGCATGGCCGCCTGCCCGATGCCCCTGACCGGAGGCGTCTCCGCCCCGAGCACATCGAGATAGCCGTGGACGACGGTAGATTCGGGGAGGAGCAGTTCCACGATGCGCTGCTGCGGCGACTGGGTCGCGATCATGCCGCGCAGCTTACGCAGGTATTCGACGCGGCGAAAGGATTGTCTGGGACAGGAATCGGCTGTTAGGTTCGATCTGCACGTCTCGTTCCGATGGAGGGGTTTTGCGCACAGTCACCCGAATCCTGCTGATGCTGGTCACACTGGTCTTCGCGCTGGCTCTGCTGCCTTCCCAGGCCATGGCCGCCCCCGCGCTCGACGAGGCCACCTCGCAACAGCTGGACGAGTTGCTCGCCGTGCGCAACTCGACCACGGGCACCCGGACCGACGCCATCGCCCAGCTCTCCAGCCGCTTCCTCGGCACCCCCTACGGCGCGAACATGCTCGTCGGCTCCGTCACCCAGCCCGAGCAGCTGGTCATCGACTTCCGCCGCGTCGACTGCTTCACCTACCTCGACTACGTGGAGGCCCTGAGCCGCTCCACCACCCGCGCCGCCTTCATCCAGAACCTGGTGGCCACCCGCTACGCCGACGGCCAGGTCGAATTCACCCGCCGCAAGCACTTCTTCACCGACTGGGCCGCCGTCAACCGCATCGCCGCCACCGACATCACCCGCACCCTCACCCCCGCCGCGGTCACCGTCACCAAACACCTCAACGCGAAAGCCGATGGCGGCAACTACCTTCCGGGCATCCCCGTGGTGGACCGCGACATCACCTACATCCCCAGCCGCTCCTTCGACAACGCCGTCATCACCGCCCTCCACACCGGCGACTACCTCGGCGCCTACACCCCCGACGCCGGCCTCGACGTCTCCCACGTAGGCATCTTCACCACCACCCCGAACGGCCCGATGTTCCGCAACGCCTCCTCCCTGACCGTCAACAACCAGGTCGTCGACACCCCCCTGACCCAGTACCTCACCACAGTCCCGGGCCTGGTCGTACTGCGCCCGAACTGATTCGGTCGCGCTCAGACGAGGCGGACCTCGACGCCCGCGTCGCGGATGGGGGTGAGGGCGGCGGGGGCGGCTTCGCGGTCGATGACCAGGACGTGGATGGCGTCGATGGGGCAGATGCGGGCGAGTGCGGTGCGGTTGAGTTTGTCGGCGGTGGCGACCGCGATGACGCGGTGGGCGCGGCGGACCATTTCGGCATTGATGCCGGCCTCGTCGAGGTGGCGGCATTGGGCGCCGCCCTCGGCGGAGATCGCGCCGACGCCGAGAATCACGGTGTCCAGGCGTAATTCGGCCAGGGCCAGGGCGGCCAGGGGGCCGTGGAGTTCGTAGGACTCGCGGCGGGCCAGGCCGCCGAGGCAGATGGTGCGAAGGTGGGGGCGCAGGACCAGTTCGGCGGCGATATTGAGGGCGTTGGTGACGATGGTGAGTTCGTGGTCGGTGGAGGTGGGGAGGTCGGGGCGGGCGGCCAGGGCGCGGGCCACGGCCGTGGTGGTGGTGCCGCCGTTGAGGGCCACCACTTCGGCCGGATCGATCAGGGCCGCAGCGTGTTCGGCGACGCGCTGTTTGGGCTCGTCGGCGCTGCCGCGGTAGCGGGCGGGGAGGTCGTAGGCGACGGCGGTGGCGACGATGCCGCCATGGGTGCGGGTGGCCAGGCCCTGGTCGGCAAGGGCGGTGAAGTCGCGCCGGATGGTGGCGGGGGATGCGCCGAGGCGGGCGGCGGCCTCCTCGACCGAGAGGCGGCCGGCCTCGGCGAGCAGTTCCAGCAGGCGATTCCAGCGCCGGGAACGGTCTGCGGGAGCGGTCATTTGACGCTGCCGGCGGTGAGGCCGGCGACCAGGCGCTTCTCGATGAGCGCGAACAGAATCACGACGGGCACGATGCCGACGGTAGAGATGGCGAATACATATTGCCAAGCCACGTCGTACTGCCCGACGAACTTGGTGAGCGCCACCGACAGCGGCTGATTCTCCGGCGTGGTGAGAATGACCAGGCTGGCGGCGAATTCGTTCCAGCACGAGACGAAGGCGAACACGGTGGCGGTGACGATGCCGGGCCATACCAGCGGCAGGCTCACCCGAGTCAGGATCTGCCAGCGGTTCAGCCCGTCCAGCTGGGCGGCCTCCTCCACCTCGACCGGCACCCCGGCGAAGAAGCTGTGCAGGATCCACACCGCGAACGACAGATTGAACGCGCCGTTCACCAGGATCATGGCGAGCCAGGTGTCATTGATGCCGAGGGTGAAGAACTCGCGCAGCAGGCCGGTCACCAGCACGGTCGGTTGCAGCATCTGGGTGACCAGTACCAGACCCAGGAACAGCGTCTTGCCCGGAAACCGCCGCCGCGCGGTGTAATACGCGGCCGGAATGGCCACCACCAGCACCAGCAACGTCCCGAACACCGAGATCACCAGCGTGCTCACCAGATTGAACGGCAGCGGCGTCTCCGGCGTGTGCCACATGGTGGCGTAGTTGTCCGGCCGCCACTGCCGCGGCAGGTAGGTCGGCGGGATCCGCAGGATTTCCGAACGCGGCTCGAGCGACCCGAGCACCATCACCAGATACGGCAGCAGGAACACCACCGCCAGCACCGCGCCGACGGCCGTGAGACCCCACCGCCGCCGGGTCATCGCGCCTCCTCACCGGCGGGCCGGATCAGCTTCACATAGACCGCGATGATGACCAGGATCAGCACGAAGTTCAGCACGCTCATGGCGGCCGCCGTCGCGACCTGCTGATTCTGCCGAATCAGCTTGAACGTCAACGTGGTCGTGGTGTCCGCGGAGAAGCCCGCGATGTTGCCTGTCAACACCTGCAGGATCGGCAGCGAGTTGAACGAGTTGATGATGTTGATGACCGTCGCCACCGCCATGGCCGGACGCAGTTGCGGCAGTGTCAGATACAGGTACCGCTGCCAGGAGCTCGCCCCGTCGACCCGCCCCGCCTCGTCGATATCGGCCGGAATCGATTGCAGCCCCGCTAGAATCGTGTAGGTCGTGAACGGCACGGACACGAACACCGCCACCCCGATGGCCACCAGGAACGCCGGCCCCGGCTCCTTGGTGAATCCGAAACCCCGGTCCAGCAGCCCGATATCGACCAGGAACCGGTTGGCGATCCCCACATCCGGATCCAGCATGTAGTCGAAGATGGTGGTCGTCATGACCACCGACGCCGCCCACGGCACGAGGATGGCCAGCCGTACCGCCGTCCGCCCCGGGAAGTCCTTGTTCAGGAACTGCGCCAGCCCCGCCGAGAGCACCAGCGTGATCACCACGACCGCTACCACCCACACCACGGTGTGCGCCAGGATCGCGGGCAGCTCGTCGATGGCGAACAGCCTGCGGAAGTTGGCGAATCCGGCCGGGCCGCGGTCGGTCCCGTAGGCGCTCAGGTCGCGGGTCGAAGTCCAGATCATGTACCCCGCCGGGTACGCCACCACCGCCGCGATCAGGACCAGCACAGGGCCGATCCACGGCAACGCGCGCAGCGTGGCCGTGGATCGATGGCAGGCGACGCCCCTCAACTCGCCGCCTGCTGAATCTTCTGCAGCACCGAGGCCGGGTCGCTGCCCTGCGCGATCGTGCCCATCTGCTGCCGGATGGCGCCCTGTGCGGCACCCCATTTCGGGTTGTTGCTCGGGTAGAACTTGGCGACCGGCAGGGTGGCGGCGAACGCCTTGGTGACGGGATCGTCGGTGAGCGCCGCCGCACCGCTGGTGGTGATGGGGATGAAGTGCTCGCCGCTGACGAACTTGGCGTAGACGGCCGCGGAGTAGAAGTAGCTGAGGAACTTCTTGATGGCCGCGGCCTTGGTGCCGTCCTTCTTGAAGGCCATCAGGTGGTCGGCCACACCGAGGGTGGACGGGTCGCCGGTCTTGGTCGGCGAGGGCGCGGTGGCGTACTTCAGGCTCGGATTCTTGGCGGCGATCTGACTGATGGTCGGCGGCAGCCCCTCGATCATGCCGATCTTGCCCTGGATGAACGCGTTGATGACGTCGAGCCGATTGGTGGCGCCCGGATTCGGTTCGGTCGCACCGGCGTCCGCGATGGCCTTCATGGCCCGCACACCCTCGAGGTTCTGCGGGGTGTCGACGGTGACCTTGTCGCCGTCGGACCAGGTGCCGCCCGCGCCGAAGGTCCAGATGGAGGTCTCGCCCTGGGCTTCCTCACTGCCCAGCGGCAGCCCGTACCCGGAGACGCCGCCGAGAGCCTGGATCTTCTTGGCGTCGTCGGTGAGCTCCGTCCAGGTCCGGGGCGGTGCGCCGATGCCCGCCTTGGCGAACAGCTCGGTGTTGTAGAACAGCGTGCGGGTGGAGGCGAAAAGCGGTAGAGCCCATTGGTTTCCGTCGATGGACGCGTTCTTCGCGAAGCCGGGCTGGATGTCGGCGATCACCGCCGGGTCGGCGATATCGGTGGCCGGGTACAGCTGGCCGTCGGTGGCGTAGGTCGAATAGGCGTCGATGTTCAGGATGTCGGGTGTGGTGCCCTTGGACTGCAGTTTGGTGCGCACCACGTCATTGATCGAATCCCAGGACTCCATCGAGAGTTTGACCTTGACGTCCGGATTCGCCCGCTGGAAATCCGCGATGATGGCGTCCCACTCGGCCTTGGTCCCGTCGCTGTAGGTCGGCGCGAGGAAAGTGAGGGTATTGGGGTCCGAGTCGTCGGATTTGCTCCCGCCGAAACCGCAGGAGGACACCGTCAGCACCAGGCCGGTCAGCAGCGCCACCGAGGAAAGTGCGCCACGCAGTGGACGTTTCACGACAAGGGCTCCTCAATCTGCACACCCTGCGACGCGAATCGCGGATGATGAATGAAGCGAACGATTCGGTATGTCCGAATCTAACGCGAAATCTGCTCGAATGTGATCGTTTGACCGGGAAAATTGACAGGAACGATCACTGGGTTGATCCTGGGTACGTGCTGCCCGAGGCGAATCGAATCTCCATCCCCGCAAGCCATCTGGCCGCCGGATCCCATCTCGCCCGCGAGGTGGCCACCCAGCCCGACGACTGGGCCCGCGCCGCAGCCACCGCCGCCGCGCACCGCCACCTGCTGCCCGTCTCGGGCGAACGGGTCGCCGTACTCGGCTGCGGCACCTCGCTGTTCATGGCCCGCGCCTTCGCCGCACTGCGCGAATCCGCCGGGCAGGGACTCACCGACGCCTGGCCGGCGGGCGATCCGCGGTTGCGCGATCTCGCGGGGATCGGCCGCGGCTATGACCGCTATCTGGTGATCTGCCGCTCCGGCACCACTACCGAGGTGCTGGACGCCATCTCCGCACTGCCCGAGGAGATTCCGCGCACGGTCATCAGCTCCAGCCCCGCCACGCCGGCGCTGGAGCTGGCCGACCCCATCCTCATCGACGAGGTGGACGAGCGATCGGTGGTCCAAACCCGGTTCGCCACAACGACGCTCGCGCTGCTGCGCTGGCACCTCGGTGAGGATCTGCGCCCGGTGATCGCGCAGGCCAGGGCCGTGCTGGCCGATCACGACCCCGATGCGCTGAACGTTATCCGCCATGCCGAGCAGATCACTTTCGTGGGAATGGATTTCGCCGCCGCGCTCGCCGACGAGGCCGCGCTGAAGCTGCGCGAATCCTGCCGCTCCTGGACCGAGTCCTACCTGTCCACCGAGTACCGGCACGGCCCCATCAGCATCGCCGGACCCGGCCGCGCGGTGTGGGCGCTGGGCCCGCAGCCGCTCGGGCTCACGGACGACATCCGCGCCACCGGAGCGCATGTCGAGCAGCGTGACATCGACCCTATGGCGGAGCTGGTGCGGGTGCACCGGCTGTGCCTGCTGCGGGCCGCCGACCTGGGTTTGGACCCCGATCACCCGCGCAACCTGACGCGATCGGTCATCCTGAGCTGATGGGTGTGCCGTGATGGCTGACGCAGCAACGGATCTGGTGCTCGCCGTGGACGTCGGGGGCGGCACCACCAAGGCCGAGATCACCGATGCGGGCGGCGCCGTCCGATGCGCGGCAACCGTCGGGACACCGCACGGCGAGGCCGCCTTCGACGCCATCGAACGACTCGGCCGTGAGCTGCTGGCGGCCCTGCCGCCGGGCGACCGGCAGCGAGTGGCGCGGGCGGCGGTGGTCCTGCCCGGGCTGGTCGACTCCGACCGCGGCATCGCGGTGTTCAGTAGCAATCTCGGCTGGCGGAATGTGAAGGTGGGCCATCGTTTCGCCGACGGCTGGGGCCTGCCGGTGCTCATCGACCACGACGTGACCGTCGCGGGCTGGGCCGAATGGCGCTTCGGCGCGGGCCGCGGACTCGACGATGTGTGCGTGCTGGTCCTCGGCACCGGCATCAGCGGCACGCTGTCGGTGGGCGGCCACCTGGTACGTGCCCCCGCCGGGCAGCTCGGCCTCGCGCAGGCAGGGGAATACGGCCACATCCCCGTGCGCTACCGCGACGGGCTGCCCTGCCCGTGCGGCAATACCGGCTGCGTCGAGACCGTCGCGTCGGGACCGGCCATCGCCCGCGCCTACGCCGCGCGCACCGGCCGCGAAATCACCGGCGCGGAAACCGTTTTCACCGCCGTCGATACCGATCCGGCGGCCCGGGCGGTCATAGACGACGCCATCGACGCGCTGGCAGCGGGCCTGCTGGGTGTCGTGCACGCGAGCTGCCCCGAGCTGATCGTGCTCGGCGGCGGCCTGGCCCGCGCGGGCGCGGTCCTCACCGACGGCCTGCACGCCCGGCTCACCGCCCTGCTGCGGGTGGCGCCCGTTCCCCGGGTCACACTGGGCGAGTTCGGCATTCGCGCCGGCCTGATCGGCGCGGCCCACCTGGCGCGGACGGGTGAACTGCGATGAGCGGCCGGCGCGGACTCGAATTGCGCGGCCGGGTGGTGACCCGGGCGGGGGTGCTGGAGGACGGTGTCGTCTCGATCCGGGGCGAGCGGGTGGCCACGGTGCGTCCGGCCACCGAATGGGCCACGACCCACCGCGAACTACCGCCCGAATACGCGGGCACGATCGTCCCCGGCCTGGTGGACATCCACACCCACGGCGGTTTCGGCCATCGTTTCGACACCGAGGATCCGGCGGAGGCGCGCGCGGCCGCGGCCTTCCATCACCGGCACGGCTCGACCAGCGTGCTCGCCAGCCTGGTGACCGCGGCGCCCGACACCATGGTGGCCCAGGCCGCCGTGCTGCGTACGCTGGCCGCCGACGGGGCCATCGCCGGTATCCACATCGAGGGCCCGTTCCTGTCCCGGACCCGCTGCGGGGCACACGATCTCGGCTGTCTCATCGATCCCGATCCCGCGCTGATCGACCGTCTGCTGCGGGCCGCCGAGGGCAGCCTGCGGGTGATGACCCTGGCCCCGGAACGTGCCGGATTCGACACCGCCGCCAAACAATTGGCCGACAGCGGCGTGGTGGTCGCCGTCGGCCACAGCGATTCGACCTTCGCCCGCTTCCGGGCGGCGTTGAGCCCGGAGGGGTCCGCCACCCTGGTTACCCATCTCGCCAACGGCATGCCGCCGCTGCATCATCGGGCGGCCGGGCCGGTGGCGGCGGGCCTGGTCGCGGCGGCCCAGCGGCAAGCCTTCGTGGAGGTCATCGGGGACGGGGTGCACGTCGATTCCGGTTTCGGCGCACTGGTTTTCGCTGCCGCCTCCGACCGCGTGGTGCTGGTCACCGACGCCATGCAGGCCGCGGGCATGCCGGACGGACAGTACCGGCTGGGACCGCGGCCCGTCACCGTGACCGACGGTGTGGCCCGGGTGCCGGGCGGCTCGCTGGCGGGCGGCACCGCGACGCTGCTGCACTGCCTGCGCTGGGCGGTGCGCGAGTGCGGCGTCCCGCTGTACGACGCCGTCGCGGCCGTCACCTCCACCCCCGCCGACGCCACCGGGCTGGATCAGGTCGGCGACCTGCGGCCGGGCCTGTACGCCGACGCCGTGGTGCTCGACGACGACCTGAACCTGCGGCGGGTGCTGCGGCGGGGACGGTGGCTGGCGTGATCCTCACCGTCACCATGAATCCCGCCTACGACCTGACCTACCGGCTCGAACGCCTGGAACGCGGGCGCGCCCAGCGGGTGCTGTCGGTCGAGCAGCGCCTGGGCGGCAAGGGCATCAATGTCACCAGGATCCTGTGCCAGCTCGGCGGCTGTGTGCGGGCAACGGGATTCGCCGACCACACCTTCGCCGCGGCGGCCGCCGCGGAATTCCCCGCCGAGTTCGTGCCCGCCCTGCCGTGGGTCCGGCGCACCCTGGTGGTCAGCGAATCCCGCGACGGCACCGCCACCGGCCTGTGGGAGCCGGGCGCGTACGTGCACGAGCCGCATGCCGTGGACCGGCTGCTGGATCGCGTCGCGTTCCTGCTGCCCGAGCTGCGCGGGCTGGTGATCTCCGGATCGCTGCCCGGCGGGGTCGACGACGCGGTGCCCGCCGAGCTGGTGCGCACGGCCGTCGCGGCCGGCGTGCCGGCCGTCTGCGATGTCGACGGTCCGGCCCTGAAGCTCGCGGCCACCGTCCCCGGCGTCGTGCTCACCCCCAATCAGGATGAGCTGGAACGTCTCACCGGCGTGGTCGCCGAGACCCCGCGGGCCGTGGCGGCCGCCGCCGGTCCACTGGTGGCGGCCGGTGTCCGCGCCGTGGTCGCCACCCGCGGCCCGGCCGGCGTGGTCGCGGTGACGGCGTCCGGGGCCTGGTCCGCGACGCTGCCGGAACCGTTGGCGGGCAATCCGACCGGCGCGGGCGATGCCGCCGCGGCGGCGGTGATCCGCGCGCTGGCCGCCCCGGGCGAGCCGGATTGGCCCGCCCTGCTGACCGATGCCGTCGCGACCTCCGCGGCGGCCGTGGTGATCCCGGTGGCGGGCGAGATCGACCTGACGCTCCGCGACCGCCTCGCCCCCACCGTCCAGGTCACCGCTCTGATCCCGGAGTCCCACCCGTGACACTGGTCCCGCTCCCCGAGCTGCTCGCGGCCGCCCGTCCCGGCGGGCTGGGCGCGTTCAATGTCATCACCCTGGAGCACGCGCAGGCCATCACCGCCGCGGCCGAGTCCGTGAATCGTCCTGCGGTGCTCCAGATTTCGGAGAACACCGTCCACTACCACCGGGGCCTGAAGCCGCTCGCGCACGCCTGCCTGCACCTGGCCGCCGACAGCGCCGCCGCCCTCGCGGTCCACCTGGACCACGCCACCTCCCGCGAATTGATCACGCAGGCGGTGGAACTCGGCATCACCTCGGTCATGTACGACGGCTCGGCCCTCGACTACTCCGCCAATGTCGAGGCCACCGCGGCCATCACCCGCTGGTGCCACGACCGGGGCGTGCACGTGGAGGCCGAGCTGGGCGCGATCGGTGGCAAGGACGGCGCCCACACCCCCGGCGTGCGCACCGATCCCGACGAGGCCGTCGCCTTCGTCTCGTCGACCGGGGTGGACGCCCTGGCCGTGGCGGTCGGCTCCGCCCACGCCATGCGCACCCGCGATGCCGTGCTGGACACCGAGCTGATCGCCGCCCTGGCCGCGAAACTCCAGGTCCCCCTGGTACTGCACGGATCGTCGGGGGTCTCCGACGCCGACCTGGGCGCGGCCGTCCGGCACGGCATGGCGAAGATCAATATCGCGACCCGCCTGAATATCGCACTGGCCGAATCGGTCCGGTCGACCCTCGCGACACACCCGGACCTCTCCGACCCGCGCCGATATCTGGGCCCCGGCCGGACCGCGATTCAGCACGAGGTCGAGCACTACCTCCGCGTCCTGTCCCCCGGACGGGGGATGGCGGGTCCCGCGCAGGCGTGACGATCGGCTCGCGGAACTGTCCTACGCTGCCCGGGAATCGCCACTTCGGCAGTAGGAGGCCCCTTGTTCGGCAGACGCGGATTCCTGACGGGAGCAGCGGCATCGGTGACGGCGGCGGTGGCCGCCACGGCGACCGGACCGGCACCCCGGGCCCGGGCCGATGTGGACCCGGGCAAACCGAACATCCTCGTCGTCATCGTCGACGAGATGCGCGCACCCGCCTGGTTCCCCGATCAGCAGACCCTGGATCAGCTGCTGCCCAACCTGGCCCGCATCCGGCACGGCAGCGTCTCGTTCGAGCAGCACTACACCGCCGCCAACGACTGCACCGCCTCCCGCGGCGCGCTGGTGACCGGGCTCTACAGCCATCAGACCGGCTGCATGGTGGTCTCGGAATCCACACTCTCCCCGCGCTTCCCGACCTGGGGCTCCATGCTGCGCGAGCACGGCTACGAGACGACCTGGTGGGGCAAGTGGCATCTGGGCCACTACCCGGACCGCACGCCGGGCGCGCTGGACGCCTACGGGTTCGGCGGCGGCACCTACCCGTCGCCGAACGGCGCGCCGGGGCAGGGGTTGCAGGCCGATCCGAAGATCGTCGACGACTTCGTGGACTGGTTCGAGCACGATTCCGGCGGTTCGCCGTGGTGCACCACGGTGTCGCTGGTGAATCCGCACGACATCCAGTACTGGCCGCGCTGGACCCGCCGGGACCAGGCCAACCTCGACCTGCCGCGCTGGATGGACCAGCTGCCCGGGAATTTCGAATCGCTGGAACAGCTTTCGGCCAAGCCGCGACTGCAGATGGCACTGGTGCAGGCGTCGGTGGTGGCGTTCGGGCTCGCGCCCTACGGCACGCCCGAGGCCACCCAGGCCTGGATCGATATGCGCAACCTGTACCTATGGCTGCAGCAGCAGGTCGACGGGCAGATCGGCCGCGTACTCGACACGCTGTACTCGCGCCCGGACGTCGCCGCCAACACGGTCATCGTGTTCACCTCCGACCACGGCGATTACGCCGGATCGCACGGGTTGCACGGCAAGGGCGGTGGCGCCTACGACGAGGCGATCCGGGTGCCGCTGTACGTGCACGACCCGCGCGGATACCTCAGCCCCACCGATTCCACCAGCGCCCGCATGCAACTCACCTCCAGCGTGGACCTCGCGCCCCTGTTGCTGACCATCGCCACCGGCGGCGCGGACTGGCGGGCCGTGGACCGCTACGAGCATCTGCGCGGCCGCCTGGACCTGGCTGCCCTGTGCCGCAATGCCTCCGCTGCCGGACGCCCGTGGATCGCGCACACCACCGACGAGTCCACCATCGAGGAGGCGGCGATCCTGTTCGACCACAACGCACCCGGCCACGTGGCCATGGTGCGCACGGCCGACGCCAAGTTCGCCTCCTACTCGAAGTGGCTGGACGGCCGCATCCAGATCGACGCGTCGGCCGAGCAGGAGTTCGAGCTCTACGACTACTCCACCGAGAACGGCCACCTGGAGCTCGACAATCAGGCGGCGAGCGGAAATCCACTGCGGGACACCATGGCACAGCTGCTGGCGCAGGCCATCGACACCGAGATCCAGCAGCCGCTGCCCGGGTACCTGAAGGACGCCCAGGAGCAGGGCATCGACGACTACGTGCAGTCCAACCGCAGCATCGCCGCGCGCGCCGAGCGCCTGGGCAACTTCCTGGAGGACTTCCTCACGCCGAAGTGACGAACTCGCGCAGGGTGATCGGCGGGTGGCCGGTGAACCGCTCGATGGATTCGGTCACGCGGAAGAGTTCGTGACCGGATCCGATGGCGGCGAACATGGTCCACAGGTGGGTCAGGTGCTCGACGGCCACCGCGTCGCGGTAGACGGTCATGGCCCACGCCGACCACTCCGCCGGATCGACGTTCCGGTAGGGGACGCCGAACAACTCGGCGGCCTCGCCGACGGTCATGATCTCGCCCGCCAGCCACAGCACCGGATCCACCGGGCCCTCGGTACGCAGCACGCCCGCCCCGACCCCCGCCACATCCGCGCCCGCGATGAGCGGCAGCACGGTGTCCGGCGAGCCGAGCGGCAGCGCCAACTCGCCGCGGTCGCCGATGGCCACCCGCAGGTTCTCGTAGAACACCGCCGCGCGCAGGTGCACCGCGCCGATGCCGGCGGTGTCGAGCACCTGTTCGGCCACCCAGTGCCGCCGCATGTGCGGGGTGCCCGCCTGCGGATCGGAGCCGAGCTGTGACGTCGCGACCACGCGCTGCAGCCCGGCCTGACGGCCGACGGCCGCGAGAACCGCGGTGGCGTCGATCATTCCGGCGGTCACCGGATAGGTGAAATAGGCCCGGCGCACACCCTGCAGAGCGGGTGTCACGGCGGTGATCTCGCGCAGATCGCCGACGACGACCTCCGCGCCGAGATCCTTCAGCTCGGCCGCACGGCCGTCATCGCTGTGCACGAAAGCACGCACCGGCATGCCCGCGCGCATCAGGGTTTCGGCAACCAGTCTCCCGGTGCCGCCCTGGCTTCCGCCGGCCGCGCCGGTGACGAGAATCGGTTCCATTGCTCTGCTCCTCACGCCGTCGCCGGCAACCGCAGTTCGAAGGCCCCGCGCGCGGCGAGGCCGGTCAGGAAGTCCACGGCGTCGAAAGCCTCACCGGGACTGGCGACTCCGCTCTTGACGCCACCGTCGGTGAGCCGCACCGCGGCTTCCACCGAAGCCAGCGCTGCCGCCGACCACAGGTCCCGGCCCGTCAGCGTCCCGGCCACGGATCCGCCGGGCGCGAGAACCTGTGCGGCGATCATGAATTCGCTCGCCGCGCGGGCGGCCGCGTCCACCTGCTCACTGGCGAAGGCCTGCTCCTCCTCGAAGGTGCGCGAGGTCAGCTGCGCCTCCACCGCTCTGGTGCGGGTGTGCCGGGGCACCGTGACCGCTTCCGGAAACGGCACCGGCGCGATCATGGGCCGCGGCCCGACCGGCGGCGGGAACGCGAAGATCGCCTGTCGCGGTTCCACGAATCCGTACCGCTGTTCGCCGTCCTCGTAGCCGATGCGATCGGTGTCGGCGAACAGCAGCCGCGCGGTCTCCACCGCGCCGTGGGTCATCATCCAGTTGGTGACGTTGTAGGCCACCGTGATCCGGTCGATGTCGGGGATCCCGTGCGCGACCGCACCGGCCAGCAGATCACCTAGTCCCCCATAGAAACTCACGCTCGGCAGCATGGTGATCCCGGCGCGCTGCGCGGGTTCGGTGAAGCTGTCGAAGAGCCGCTTGACGTGGTGCACCTCCACCGCGTGATCGACATAGTGGCAACCGCCCTCGACGGCGGCGGTGGCGACCGGCAGTCCGGTGGTGGCGAAGGGCCCCGCGCAGTGGATGATCACGTCGGCGGCCTCCGCCAGCGCCCGCAATGCTCCCGGATCATCCAGCGCCGCGGGCATCACCCGCGAATAACCCAGAGCAGCCAAAGCATCCGGATCCCGCCCGGACACCACCACCTCCTTTCCTCGTGCGGTGAGATCGGCGGCGACCAGGCGACCGGTGTGACCAGTGGCCCCATAGATGGCGAATACGGTCATGAAAGATCAACTCTTCTGACTCGACGGATAATTCGAACGTCAGTTCACGTATATAGACCGCCGCGCCGACGAAAAGTCATCGCTCGTCGCCGGGGAATTTCGATTCCCGGATCTCCGCACCCCGGAGCCAGGTCAGGAACGCAGTCGCACGGGCAATCGCTTCAAGCCGTGGATCATGGCATTCGGATACCACCGCAGCTCGGAGTCGTCGACGGCCAGCGTGATGTCCGGAAAGCGTTGCAGCAGTGCGGTGAAGGCCACCCGGCCCTCGAGGCGGGCCAGGGGCGCGCCGACGCAGTAGTGGATGCCGTAGCCCGAAGCCCAGGTGGGCAGTACGGTCGGCCGTGGGTCGACGCGGTGTCGCGCAGCCGTTCCAGCCAGGGACGGTCGCGCAGCAGGGCGAGCATGCCATTGCCGACCAGGTTCACCGTGGTCTCGTGCCCGGCCATGGCGTCGAGCAGATCGTTCGCCGAGAGCAGCCCGGTCACCCTTCCGACGGTACGGGAGGTCAGCGCTTGGCGGCGGCGCGTTCTCGCATGCGGTTGAGGGTCAGCCGCCAGAAGGTGGTGGCCAGGTCGACCGGAAGGCGGGGTGTGGCGGCGCGTTTGGTCATCTCCAGTCGGGCCTTGCGCATGATCTCGGCGGGCGCCTTGTCCGGGTGGCCGGTGTCGAACGGCGGGTGCGGGTCGTATTCG
Source organism: Nocardia sp. NPDC051981 (assembly GCF_040680715.1). Lineage (NCBI taxonomy): Bacteria > Bacillati > Actinomycetota > Actinomycetes > Mycobacteriales > Nocardiaceae > Nocardia > Nocardia sp. NPDC051981. Next base: position 82,846 of record NZ_JBFAXK010000026.1, read on the forward strand.
ATGTAGAGCTGGGTCATCTGCGCGACCTGCTCCCCCGCGATCCGGCCGACCAGCCACAGCCCGAGGTCGATTCCGGCGGAAACCCCGGCGGCGGTGACGATCTTGCCGCTGTGCACGATCCGGTCGTGCGGACGCGATTCGGCCCCGAACGCGGCCAGGGCGGACTGGGCGGCCCAGTGCGTGGTGGCGGGATGGCCGCGCAGGATGTCGGCGGCGGCCAGGATCAGCGCACCGGAACAGACCGAGGTGGTCCACTGCGTGCTCGGGTGCACGGCCCGCAGCCAGTCGATGAGCTCGCGGTTGGCCATGGCCTCGGTGGTCGCGGCCTCGGATCCGCCGACCAGCACCAGATCCGGTGCGGGCGTCTCGGCGAAGGTGTGGGTCGCGCCCAGCGCCAGCACTCCGCTGTCGGAGACGATCGGGCCGACCTCATTGGAGACGAACCGCAATTCGCTGTCCGGAATCATCCGCAGCACCTCGTACGGCCCGATCGCGTCCAGCACGGTCATGCCCGGGTAGAGCACGATGGCGATCTGGAATGTCATGGGACACTCTCCCTTTCAGAATGTGGTGAACCGGGCGCGGTACTCGCCCGGCGGTATGCCCAGCTGACGGTGGAAGATTCGGTACAGGGTCTCGGGGCTCCCGAGCCCGACGGCGGCGGCGATCCGGTCCATGGGCTGGTCGGTGGTCTCCAGCAGGCGCCGGGCCGCGGCCACGCGGACCTGCTCGACATAGCGGGCAGGGGTGGTCCCGGTCTCGCCCGCGAAGACTCGGGAGAAATGCCGGATGCTCATGCCGACCTGCCCGGCCAGCGCGGGCAGTGAGAGATCCGCCTCCGGATTCTCCTCCATCCAGACCTGCAGCGCCCGCAGCGAATTCCGCTTGGGCGGGTTGGCCGCGAGCGGCGCGCTGAACTGGCTCTGCCCGCCCGGCCGATGCAGATACACCACCATCCAGCGCGCCACCTCGCGCGCCAGGTCCGGGCCGTGGTCGGCGGCCACGATGGCCAGCGCCAGGTCGATGCCCGCGGTCACCCCGGCCGAGGTCCACATCGGCCCGTCGCGCACGTAGATGCGGTCGGGTTCGGTGGTGATGGCCGGGAACTGCTCGGCCAGCAGCTCGCCGCCCGCCCAGTGCGTGGTGGCGCGGCGGCCGTCCAGCAGTCCGGCCCGGGCCAGCAGGAAGGTGCCCGAGCAGACCGAGCCCACCCGACCTGAGCCGGCGGCCAGCCGCCGGATGCCGGTCACCAACTCGGCGTCCCCGGCCGCGGCCCAAACGGTCAGCCCGCCCACCACGAGCAGTGTGTCCAGCGGTCCGTCCCAGGTGTCGAGCCCGTGCGCCGCGGTCACCTCGATGCCGCACGAGGAACGCACCGGACCGGCCTGTGCGGCGGCCAGTTCGACCCGGTAGCCCGGGGTCGCGCCGAGCGCGGCCGCCCCGGCGAACACGTCGGCGGGCCCGGCGACATCGGTCAGCTGGAACCCGTCGAAGACCACAATCAGCACCACCCGCATGACTTCAGCCTGCGGTCTCCGCCCCAATGGCGTCAATGACACGACTCTGGCAGATTCGGCCATCCGGCACTAGCCCCGGAGGTTGCCGCCCCGAATGGCATGAGCTGAATCACCCCGGCCCGCTTGATATGAATGCGGGGTGGCCCGACACCTTTTCCTCTGCCCCCTTCGGTGGTCCGACATGGACGCCGACGGGCATGTGCACAATGCGGCGCACCTGCGCTACCTGGAGGAATCCCGGATCGACCTGTTCTGGACGCGGGATTTCGGCGGCGCCAATGTGGTCGCGCAGATGGACATCGACTACCTGACGCCGCTGCGCTACCGCCAGGAACCGGTGCGGGTGGAGACCTGGGTGACCAAGATCGGCACCTCGTCGTTCGCGCTGCAGCAGGAGATCCGGGACGAGGACGTGGTGTACTCCACGGCCGTGTGCACCATGGTCGCCTTCGACCCGGCCACCCAGAGGTCGCGCCCACTGCCCGAGGATCAGCGCCACCTGCTGAAGGATCTGGAAGCCTGATGCACACCTACGACATCCAGCTGCGCCGCACCGACATCGACGCGCAGCAGCACCTCAACAATGTGGTGTTCGCCCAGTACCTGGACGAGGCCCGCTCGGATCTGCTGGGCCGCTACGAGTCTCTCGCGGGTAGCCACGAATCTCTTCAGGGTAGCCACGAATCTCTTGCGGATAGACACGAATCCGGCGGCGCCCCGTGGCGGGTGGTGGTCGCGGGCCAGCGCCTGTCCTATCGCATGCCGCTGCTCTTCCGGGCCGCGCCGGTCACCGTGACCTCGGCAGTGGAGCGTATCGGCACCACCTCGTTCACCCTGGCCCATGAGGTCCGCGACGCCGAATACCTGTACCTCTCCGCCACTTCCACGCTGGTCGCCATCGACGACGGCGCGCCACGCCCGCTGACACGCGGGGAACGCGAATATCTGATGACCTTGGCGGCCCCGCACGCTTAGACTTGTTCGTATCGCCTGGTCAGCGTTGCAAGGGGTACATCATGGCCAAGATGACCATTGTCGAGTTGCTCGACGTTTTCAAAGGTATGACGCTGCTGGAGCTTTCGGAGTTCCTGAAGGCGTTCGAGGAAGAGTTCGGTGTCACCGCCGCGCCGCCCGTGGCCGTCCAGGCCGTGGCGGACGCGCCGCCGGCCGAGGCCGCGGACGAGCAGAGCGAATTCGATCTCGTCCTGGAATCCTTCGGGGACAAGAAGATTCAGGTCATCAAGGCCATGCGGGAGATCATTCCCGGCCTCGGCCTCAAGGAGGCCAAGGACCTGGTCGAGGCGGCCCCCAAGGCGGTCCTGGAGAAGGTCGACAAGGATGCCGCCGAGGCGGCCCGGATCAGGCTCGAGGCCGCTGGAGCCCGAGCCGCCCTCCGCTGATCAATGAGGCACAGACACAAGTGTGGCCCGGCGGGACACCGGGGCCACACTCGCCGATGTGACTACCCTTGCGCGCCATCGGGTTCGAAGCCGGGCGGCAGGTAGCGTCGCCGCTCCTCCTGCATGCGCTCGACGTCTTCGGCGCTCAATGCGGCGAAGGCGGCCTCGCGGCGCTGGAACAACTCGGCGCGCTGTTCCTCGGTGAGCTCTCGCATGCGGGCCTCGCGCCGCTGGGCGAGACGGGTGAATTCCTCCAGTGTCATGGGCTGATTCATGGCCACCATCTCCTCGATCAATCGCAGGAACTCCAGTGCCGACGGCTCGGCCATGCGGTCGAGGCCGTCGCGCACACCGAGTAGGCGGGCGCGCAGGCGCAGGGCCTGTGCGATCCGGCGGTCCAGCACCTCGAGCTGCTGGCGGACCAGGTCCCGGGGGTCCTGATCCGGGGCGTCGGCGAGTGCGCCCGCGATCTCCTCGAGCGTGAACCCGAAGTCCCGCAACGCGATCACGCGATGCAGCCGCCGCACGTCCGGCTCGCCGTAGCAGCGATGTCCGCCACCGGTGCGCGAGGACGCCGTCACCAGCCCGAGCCGGTCGTAGTGATGCAGCGTCCGCACGGTCACCCCGGTCTCCCGGGCCAATTCCCCGACCCGCCAGGTCCGCTCACCCATCACGCCTCCCTTTCGGTGTGCTCCACCCACGCTAAAACCTGACGCTACGTCGGTTTCAAGCGTGAGCCCGGTCACAAATTCCCGATCGCGGCCTGATACCTTTCGGCTATGACAGTCGATTGGGTGTCGACAGGTGGCACGCCGAGGAGCGCGCGAACCAAACCACCAGCCTGGTTTCGAACTCCGGCGGTGCCCGCCGGCGGCCGGCCGAATTACGAAAACGCCCGCCGCCCCGAATGATTCGGGACAGCGGGCGTCGGCCCGGCGACTTTGCGCAGCCCGGGCTCAGCGGGTGCTGTGGGCGCCCAGCGCGGCGTTGAAGATCGCGGCGCGGGCGCGCGTGGACCGCAGATTGGCCCGCTCCTGAGCGGTCAGCGCCGAGCGGGAACGCTCTGCGAGGACCGAGAGCACGGTCAGCGGATTGCGAGAGAAGTTGATGAAAGCCATGACAGCCCTCCTTCCGGAGTTGCGCCGGCGTAATACCGATTGCACAAACCTCGCGGGTTGCGAGGCACAGATCGGCAATTATGGCCCACTATCGACCTTTTGGTCAAGTTCTGTTCACCTTCCGTTTACCTTGGGAGAACTATGCCGGATACGAGCTCTGTGGGATTGCCGCCCTTGACTCTTGGGGATGGCGAACGGAACGCGCTGCGCGAACTGGCGCGGTTCCCGCTCCTGGATGCCATCTACGGACGGCGCTCCCGGCGCTTTCCGCTGGGCGGGAGTATCCCGGCGGGCCCGCTGGCGTTCACCAGCAAGCACGCGCCGCGCGCGCTGAGCGAGCTGGAGCGAGCGGTCGTGCTCAATACCGTCGCGGGCTGGACCGGCTGGCATTTCGGGATCAGCCACCATCCCGGATACGCGCCCGCGTGGCCGAACTACAGCGGGTCGGCGACGGGACGAACCTTCGCCTCGGCGGCCGGATTCCACACCAGCGAGTTCTTTTTCACCGACGACTCCGGGATCTATTTCCTGCCGACCCGCGACGCCCCGCCGACGGCGACCTACGCCGAGGGCGAGGGTGCCGCCGAGACCCAGCTGAACGCGCTGCTGGCGCGGGTGATCCGGTTGTCGGACAAGCGCATCCACATTCCGCGCGAGGAGCCGTACCTGGAGGGCCACAACACCTGGATCGCCAATCACCCCGGCTCGCTGCTGGTGATACCGGTCGCGGATGTGGCCCAGCAGCTGCTGGCCAATATCGGGTTCTTCGTCCAGAACGGGTTCGCGCTGTACGACGACATCAACAAGCGGGAGATTCCGGGCATCGAAAAGTACCGGGACCGTTTACGTTTCACCGATCCGATTCCGCTCAGCTTCGTCGAGCAGTACTCGCTGACCGAGGCCACCGCGGAACTCATGGCGGCGGTGGTGAACGGCCATCTGCTGCTCGGTGCGATGGGTCTGGGCGGGTGGGCCTTCGACGGCATCGACCGGCTCACCGTGCTGGGGGCGTCCGGCGATCCGGAGGTCCCGGGCCTGGGGTTCCGCTATGACGCCGATCCGGACTGGCCGTTCCCCAATCCCACCGGGCTGCCCGGGGTGTTCGAGGCGTTCTGCCGTCCACACCACGAGTCCATGGCCGCCGCGGTCGAGGCGCTCGCCGAGCGCAAGTTCGGGCCGGGCGGGCCGTACCACCCCGCGACGCCGGGGCCCTTCGCCGACACCCCGGGCGTCCGCGGCGCCGCCGCGCCGTGGGACCGCCGCTTCCGCGAATTCGTCTCTCTCCAAGCGACTTACATCGACGAGACCTTCGGGAAGTTCCCGGGCACGGTGCCCACGGTCTGGATCATGAACTACCTCCAGGCCCAGCACATCGACCTGGACTTCTACGACACGCTGCTCACCGACACGGCCTACCTGTCCACCCACCGCGAGCATGACGGCGTCTGGCACGGCTCACGCTGAGGCGCGCCGACCTTCCGCATCGGCGCGCAGTCCTACCGCGTCCGCGAGCCGGCGGTGCGACTCCAGGCGGGCGATGCGGTCGTAAGTGCTGGTGTGGACCAGGAATTCGTCGGCCCCGGTGCGGCGCACCAGGCGGTCGAGGTCGGCGAGGACCTCGGATTCGGTGCCGTGGATGTGGCCGCGCAGGGCTTCCTGGAACAGCTCGCGCTCACGATCGGTCATGGGTTCGCGCTCGATGAGCTCGGGCGGGGTCAGGGGCGGGAATTCGCCGCGGGTGCGGGACCAGGCCGCCGACCATGCCTCGGGCAGGAGCAGGCGGTGGGCCTGCTCGGTGGTGTCGGCGATGACGACCGAGCCGGAGAGGACGACATACGGTTCGTCGCCGCCGGGGCCCGGGCGGAAGCCGGTGCGGTACCGCTCGATCGCCTCGACCATGGCATCCGCACCGGACACGGGCGCAATGACCAGGGGCAGGCCGAAGCGCGCGGCACGCGCGGCCCCGGAACCGGTGACGAGCAGGAAGGCGGGCACCCGCAGGCCCTCCGCGGGCCAGGCGTGCACGCCCTGGCGACCGCCCGCGAAATAGGCCAGCAGCTCGGACAATTGGGCGTCGAAGTCCTCGGCGTCGCGCCGATCGTGGCCGAGGGCGCGGCGCACGCCGCCGGTGAAGCCGACCGACCGGCCCAGGCCCATATCGATGCGGCCGGGGTACAGCGATTCCAGGACACCGAACTGTTCGGCGACGATCAGCGGCTGATGATTGGGCAGCATGACGCCGCCGGTGCCGACGCGGATGCGGGAGGTGGCCGCGGCAATGGCGGCGGCCAGGACCGTCGGCGCGGACCCGGCCACGCCGGGCACGCTGTGGTGTTCGGAGACCCAGAAGCGGTGGTAGCCCCACTCCTCGGCGAGCCGGGCGAACTCGACGGTCTCGCGCAGGGCCTCCGGGTGCGGCTGGTCCAGGCGCACCCGGGAGCGGTCCAGGACGGAGAAGCGGATCGCCCGCAGTGCCGCAGTCATGGTCAGTGCCAACGCAGGCGGCGGGCTTTGATTCCGAGCGCGCGATCCGGGTCACAGCGGCGGCGGGAGGAAGCCGGTGGCGACGTAGTAGTCGAGGTAGCGCTTCAGCGTCACACGGTCGGCGCCGGGACAGGGGGAGTCCGGATCGCTCGGGGCCCCGGTCACCTCGGCCGAATAGTTCAAGGTGAGTGCGGCCGCCCGCACCAGCAGGTCATCGGCTCCGGGTTGCTCGGCCGCGGTCAGCAGCGCGGTCGCGAATTCCGCCGGGTCGACGAGGTCGATCCGATAGCCCCGGCCCAGGAGTTCGTCGCGAATGGCTTTGAGGGACAAGGTCCTTCTGGGCAGCAAGCCGACGGTGCCGGGCCCCGAGGGCTCCGCGGCCGCGGCCACGATGGCAGCGGCCGCCTGGTCGACGGGCAGCATGGCGACCTCGGCGTCCGGCAGCTCGGGTGCGAGGCCGAGAACCAGCATGGCGCGCAGCATGGTCCACCAGGCGTCGTCGGTGCCGGCGGCGCCGGTGCGGGAATCGCCCGTGATCAGGCCGGGGCGGTAGACGCGAGCGGGCAGGCCACGGTCGGCGGCGGTCCGGACGAGGTGTTCGGCAACCCATTTCGTAGCGACGTAGCCCGGCAGACCGTGCGGGAGCGGGGCGGCGGCGACCGAGGCGGTCGAGATGTAGTGGACCGGCTTGCAGCGACCCGTGGTGGCCAGCCGGAGGACCTCGACGGTGCCGCCGACGTTGGCGTCGCGCATGCGGCTATACGGCTCGAGGTGGTTGACGAGGGCGGCGTTGTGGTAGATCACGTCGATCCGCAGGGTCAGTTCGGTGAAGTCCGCCGGGGTCAGGCCGAGCCAGGGTCGGGCGAGATCGCCGGGGACAGCGGCGATTCGATCGATATCGGCGGAGATGTCGATGCCGAAGCGGGTGGCGTTCGCGGAGATCCGATCGCGGGCGGCGGAGGCATCGCGGGCGCGTGTCAGGCAGTAGATGATGGCGGAGGTTCGGTCGAGCAGCTCCCGCAGCAGGAAGATGCCGAGGAATCCTGTTGTGCCGGTGAGCAGAATGGCGGCGGGCTCGCCGGGACGCGGCGCGGAGAGGCCCGCGGCGGTGATCTCCGGGACCAGGGCCGTGTCGGCCGAGGGGTCGGGTTCTTCGCCGGTCGGGGCCGAGTCCGGCCGCAGCGCGGCGGCGAGTTCCCGGACCTGTGGATGGGCGAAGAGGTGAGCGAGCGGCACGGGAAGGCCGAGCCGGTCGGCCAGGGCGGCGCGAACCCGGATGGCGGACAGGGAGTTTCCACCCAGGGCGAAAAAGTCGTCCTCGCGACCGACCCGATCGATGCCCAGTTCCGCACTGAGCACATCCGCAATGACCAGTTCTTCGGGTGTCTCGGGCGCACGGTATTCCCGCACCGGGAGTATGGGATCGGGCAGCGCGGCTCGGTCCAGCTTGCCCGTCGGTCCGAAGGGAAAGGCTTGGACCACGGTGAGCTGGGCCGGAATCATGTAGCCGGGCAGCAGCTTTCGGGCCGTCGCGAGCACGTCGGCGAGGTCGGGGGCGACCCCGCCGGTGCGCAAGTATCCCACCAGCCGGTCACGGCGGATCGCCACAACGGCCTCGACGACGGTGGGGTGCGCGCGCAGTGCGGCCTCCACCTCACCGGGTTCGATGCGCAGGCCGCGCAGCGTGAGCTGGAAGTCCGTGCGGCCCAGGTATTCCAGGCCACCGCGATGGGTACGCCGGACCAGATCGCCGGTCCGGTACATGCGCTCGCCCGCCGTGGTGAAGGGATCGGCCACGAAGTGATCCGCCGTGGTGCCGGCCTGTCCGAGGTAACCGCGGGCGAGTTGAGCACCCGCCACGTACAGCTCCCCGGGCGTGCCCACGGGCACGGGGTGCAGCCGGGAATCGAGGACGTAGGCGCGCGAATTCCAGTGCGGCGCACCGATGGACACCGGTGCGTCGCCCACGTGTGTGACTTCGGCGCCGGTCACGCAGATGGTGGCCTCGGTGGGCCCGTACAGGTTGTGCAGCCGGGCCGGGCCGGCGGCGGTGAACCGCGCGATCAGCTCGGCGGGCAGGGCTTCCCCACCGGCCCACACCACACGCAGTGCCGCGAAGGCTCCCGCCGGAGCATGGTCCAGCAGCGCGCGCAGCAGAGACGGCACGGCGAGGAAGGCCGACACCCGGTGGCGTGCCATGAGATCGGCCAGGTGCTCGGGATCGGTGCGGCCCGGACCCGACGGGATCACCAGGTGCGCGCCCACGGCGAGCGGGACCGTGGCACCGATCAGAGAGGCGTCGAAGGTGGCGGGCACCAACTGGAGATAGGTATCGCGTTCGGTCAGCTGGTACTCGGCAGTGAAGAACGCCATGTAGCCGGTGAGGGCGGCATGCGGGACGCCGACGGCCTTCGGGCGGCCGGTGGACCCGGATGTGAAGATCACATAGGCGAGGTCCTGATCGCGCAGCGGCCGCAACCGGTCGGCGTCGGTCACCGGATCGGCGGAGAACTCGGACAGTTCAGCGGAATTCAGAATATCGGCGGTCACCGTGCACACCGGCGCGGCCGCGGCCAGCATGGCCTCGATCCGGTCGGCGGGCTGGCCCGGGTCGATCGGCATGAACGCGCCACCGGCCTGCGCGATGGCGTAGAGGCATACCACCAGATCGGGGCCGGGATCCAGCGCCGCGCCGACCCTGGCGCCGGGACCGACGCCCAGCCCGATCAGCTTGCGTGCCAGGCGATTCGACCGCTCGGCAAGCTCACGGTAGGTCAGTGCCACACCGTCTCCGGTCACCGCAATCGCGTCGGGTGTTCGGTGGGCCTGGTCGGTGAACCGGTCGAACATGAACCTGTGTGGCACTGCGTGATTGGGCCCGGCCGTCGCGAAGGTCGCGAGTTCGGCAGCCTCGGTGAGCGGCAGGTCCCCGACTGCCCGCTCCGGGTCGGCGGCGACCGCGGCGAGCAGCACGGTCAACCGCCGGCCGAGCCGGACGATGGTCGGATCGTCGAACAGATCGACGGCGTACCGCCACGAACAGTTCAGTCCCGCAGCGCCTTCGGCGTCGCGCTGCGGAACGACGGTCAATTGCAGATCGACAGGTGAGAAGGTCTCACCGAGATCGGCCGCGGTGACCGTCAGACCGGGCAGCCGCAGCACCTGAGCGCCGAATTCCTGGAAGGACAGAGCCACTTGGAACAGCGGGTGATGCGCCCGGCTGCGCGGCGGGTCCAGGTCGGCCACCAGCCGTTCGAAGGGCAGTTCGGCATGGGCGAGGGCGGCCAGGTCGATGTCGCGCACCCGGTCGAGCAGGCGGGCGAAGCTCTCCGCCGGGTCGATTCGGGTGCGCAGGACCAGGGTATTGACGAACATGCCGACCACATCGTCGAGTTCGGGTTCGCCGCGGCCCGCGACCGGCGTGCCCACCGCCACATCCGTGGTCCCGGCCAGCCGGGCCAGCACGACCGCCAGCGCCGCGTGCAGCAGCATGAACACCGAGGCGCCGCGCGCACGGGCCAGTTCCTCCAGCGCCCGGTGCAGGGTGGCATCCACCCGGAAGTGCTGGGCCGCACCGTGATGCGACGCCACCGGCGGGCGCGGGCGATCGGTGGGCAGGTCCAGCAGTGGGGGCAGGCCCGCCAGCGCCTCGCGCCAGTACCGCAGTCGAGTCGCCAGCAGTGAGCCGGGATCCGATGCCACGCCCAGCAATTCGCACTGCCAGATCGCGTAGTCCGCGTACTGCACGCGCAGTGGCGGCCAGCCGGGCGCCGTACCGCGGGTACGGGCGGCGTAGGCGGTCATGAGGTCGCGGGTGAGCGGGACCATGGAGGAGCCGTCCGCGGACAGGTGGTGGATCACGACGGCCAGCACATGCTCGTGGTCGGCGATCCGGAACAGCCGCACACGCACCGGGACCTCGGCGGCGACGTCGAATCCCGTGCCCGCCAACGCGATCAGCCGCCGCCGTACCTCGGACTCGACGATGTCGACCGGCGCCAGATCCCACTGGACCGTGGCGGCGGGCCGGATGTCCTGATGGCCGGTGCCGTGGTGCTCGGGATAGCTCGTCCGCAGCGCCTCGTGCCGGTCGAGTAGATCACGCATGGCGAGTTCCAGAGCCGCCGTGTCGAGTTCGCCGGACAGGCGCAGTGCGAACGGGATGTTGTAGGTCGCCGATCCCGGGTCCAGGCGCGCCAGGAACCACAGGCGCTGCTGTGCCGGCGACAGCGGCGCCCGGGTCGCGCGGTTCGACCGCACCGTCAGCGGCCGCCGGTCGCCGGCGTCGAGCCCGTCGACGGCCGCCGCCAGCTCGGCCACCGTCGAATACTCGAAGATCAACTGCACGGGCACCCGGGTGCCCCGATCCGCACCCAGGCGTCCGGCCAATCGGATGGCGAGCAGGGAGTTTGCGCCGAGTTCGAAGAAGTCGTCGGCCGCGCCGATCCGGCCCACCCCGAGCAGTTCCGTGAAGGCGGCGGCCACGGCACGTTCGGTGGCGGTCGACGACGGCCGGTACGGGCGCGCGGCGACGGTGGGCTCGGGCAGGGCGGCCCGATCCAGCTTGCCGGACGGAGTCAGCGGAACGGCGTCGATCACGGTGAGGGCGGCGGGGACGGCGTGACGTGGAAGCTGTTGCCGCGCATACTCGGCCAGGCTCGCGGTATCCACGACCGCGTCCGATGCGGGCACCACGTACGACACCACACCATCGGCCCCGCTGCGCAGCCGGCGCACGAGAGTGATTGCGAAGGCCACGGATTGGTGTGCCGACAGGACGGCGTCGATCTCATCGAGCTCCACCCGGATGCCCCGGAGCTGCACCTGCGAATCGTTGCGGCCCAGGTATTGCAGCACCGGGACACCGGCACGGCCGCTGATCCACCGCACCACATCACCGGTCCGATAGAGGCGCTCCCCCTTGCCATTCGGGTGCGCCACGAAGCGTGCGGCGGTCAGCCCGGGACGCTCGTGATACCCGCGTGCCAGACCCGGCCCGGCCAGGTACAACTCACCGGCCACCGCCGTCGGCACCGGCCGGAGCCGGGCGTCCAGGACGAGCGCGGTCCCCCCGGCGATCGGGCCGCCGATATCGACGGTATCCGCGGTGGTCAGCGCGGCGCTGATGGTCGCGGCGACGGTGGTTTCGGTCGGGCCGTAGAGATTGAAGAACGACCGTCCCGGCGACCAGCGTGCGACCAGATCCGGCGGGCACTCCTCGCCGCCCGCGATCACCACCGCCAGATCGGGCAGCCCGCTCGCCTCCAATCCCGCCAGGGCGGCCGGGGTCAGGAAGGCGTGCGTCACCCGCTCGGCGCGCAGCAGGTCCGCGAGTTCGCCACCGCCGTAGCAGTCCGCGGGCGCGAGCACCATGGTCGCGCCGGCTCCGACCGCCAGCAGCAGTTCGAGCACGGCGGCGTCGAAGCTCGGGGAGGCGAAGTGCAGGGTGCGGGACTCGGCGGTGACGGCGAAGCGGCGGGACTGCTCGGCGCAGAGCCCGGCGAGGCCGGAATGTGTGACGGCCACGCCTTTCGGGGCCCCGGTCGAGCCGGAGGTGTAGATGACATACGCGATGTCCCCGCCGTGCAGGCGGCGGGTGCGTTCGGTGAAGTGCAGGGATTCCGCCGAGGCGTCGGCCACGAGCGTGGCGCAGTCGGGCGCGTCGAGTTCGAGCCAGTCGAGGGCAGCGCCGAGCCGGTCGCGCAGTGCGGCCAGGGTGAGCCCGCAGCGCGCGCCCGCGTCGGCGAGCATGTGCGCCACCCGATCCGGCGGATAGCCGGGGTCGACCGGTACGAAGGCCGCCCCCGATTTGGCCACCGCCCAGACCGCGACCACCGCCTCGGGCGAACGCGGCAGCGCCAGCACCACCCGATCGCCCGGACCCAGCCCCCGAGCCACCAGCACCCGCGCCAGGCGGGTGGATCGCTCGTCGAGCTCGGCATAGGTCAGCGACTGCGCGCCCGCGCGCAGTGCGATCCCGGACGGATTACCCTCCGCCGCTGCGGCCAGCAGCTGGGACAGCAGTCGGATCCGTGGGTGGCGGCGGCCATGCGTGTTTCTCGCCCGGCCCACCGCAGAAACATCGGCGCGCACCGGTTCCTACTCTCAGCCTCGATTCGCCTTCCCACACGAGCGAAGTGAATACCGCGTTCCGGGCCGGTCGGCAACACGTACGGGTGTCGAGATCAGTGAGGCTGGGCTCGTCGCCGTGGAAGCCGCCCGCCACCGACGCCCCGGCCAGGAAGACGGGTCCGGCGGTGCCGTGATCGGTGCCCTGCGAAGCATTGGCGGCCACCCGGCGGCCGAACTCGCTGTAGGCCATCAGCACCACATCGCGGCCGCGCGGATGCGTGGCGAGGTCCTTCAGGCCGTCTGCCAGATGTCCATGGAACGGAAGTGGCTGTGGTCGGGTTCTGGATACCCGACCCCGCGCACAATGGCGAGGGTGCGGTCGCGCCACAGGCCGGACAGGCCACTCCGCAGACTTGCCCAATGTCCCCGGGTATCGAGCGCCCGCTCGGCGGGCCCGGCGCGGAGTTTCAGGCAATCTTCAGTCCCCGGCCGGCCCGCGAACCGCGTGCAGCAGCGGCGCGCGACCCCTCCCGGGCGGCAGATCGGCCAGCGGTTCGCCGAGGTACTCCTCGAACAATCCCGACAGCGACCGCAATTCGACCGTATCGAAACCCACTGAGCGCAGCAGGTTCTCGATCTCCTCGGGTTCGAAGAAACTCAGCCACGGCTCGTTCAGCGCCGCGATCCGCTCGGCCCGCGCCCGCACCTCCGCGCGCTCCTCGTCCGTGTTCCCCCCGCTCAGGTAGTCGAGCACGACATGCACCGGCTGCCCCTGACCCGCGATGAACCGCAGGGTCTCCTCGATGGCGGCCCGGGTCAGATACATGACCACACCGAGCCAGACGAACACCGCCGACCGCTCCCGATCGAACCCGGCGGCAGCCAATCCCCCTGCCAGCGTGCCGGTTTCGAAATCCACCGGCACGAACGTGAGCGACTCCGGAATCTCGATCCCGGCCTGCGCGAGCATCTCACGCTTCCACTCCTGCGTGTCCGGATGGTCGACCTCGAACACCCGCAAACCGGGATACGGATTCCGATACCCGAACGTATCCAGCCCCGCCCCCAGAATCACCACCTGCGTGGTCCCGTCGGCCACCGCCGCGGCCACCACGTCCTCGGCGAATCGAGCCCGAGCCGCCAGGAAATACCGGCGCACCCGCTGCCGCGGATCGTTACCGCCCGGCCGATCCAGGGTCGCGGTATCCAGATCCCCGATCCGATCCGCCGTCATCCCCAGAATTCGCGCAGCCAGCGGATCGGTGAACACCCGAGGTTCCCCCGAAAGCTGGTGATGGGCCCGCGCATACGCGGTGGCCAACGCCGTCCTACTCGCCCTACCCGTCTCCATGGGCTCAGCCTAGAACCGTCCCCGGCCGTCGGAACTATGACAAACAACTCGCCTAGTCTTCGGCTGTGGACGTATCGAGCCCGAAGGCGCTGTTGTTCGACGTACAGGGGACCGCTACCGATTTCCATTCGACCATCCGGCGGGCGGCCGAGGCCGCGCTCGGGGGTGAGCGGCCGGGAGAGGACTGGGGCGCGTTCGTGAACGAGTGGCGGGCCGCGTATTTCGCGGCGACGTCGCAGCGGCCGGAGCACGGGCCCTGGGTGAGCGTGGCCTCGGTGTACCGGCAGACGCTGGACCCGCTGCTCGAGGCGAGGGCGATCTCGATCGGGGCGCCGGAGCGGGACGAGCTGGCCCGGGCCTGGGCTCGGCTCGACCCGTGGCCGGATACGGTGGCGGGGCTGCGGCGCTTGCGGGAGCGGTTCACGCTGGCGACGCTGTCGAATGCGGATGTCAGTGCCGTGGTGGAGATTTCGCGGCACGGGGAGCTGCCGTGGCATGCCGTGTTCGCGGCGGAGATGGCCGGGGTGTTCAAGCCGGATCCGCGGACCTACCGCCTCGCGGCACGGTATCTGGGGCTGGAACCCGCCGAGATCATGATGGTGGCCAGCCACAAGTACGACATCCGGGCGGCCGGCGAGCTCGGATTCCGGACGGCGTTCATCACGCGTCCCCTGGAGTACGGCGATCCCGAGCTCGGCGATGCGGAGTTCTCGGATGAATTCGATATCAATGCAGTGGATTTCCTCGACCTGGCCGATCAGCTCGGCTGCTGAGGGCACCCCGGTCTCCTACAGTGGCAAGTGGGCGTCTCGATACGGGAGGATCGGCCTTGTCAACAACGCTTGTGAAGGGTCAGAACGGACCGCTCACCGCGCCGGAGTTGGTGGTTTCCGTCCGGGTCGCGGCGGCCGCCGCGCTGTCCGCGCTGCTGGTGACCGAGCACGGGAAGGTGCGCTCGGACGCGGATTTCGTGTTCTACAACCAACCGGCCGGGCCCGGGGTGCGGCTGCGGAACGGGGAGGCGGGGCAGCCCGCCGAACTGTCGGTGGCCCTGACCCAGGTGCCCGCCGACATCACCCAGATCCGAGCGGTGATCACCCTCGACGAGGCCGGGTCCACCTTCGGCCGCATCGCGCCGCCGATCGCGCTGGTCTCCGATGAACACGGAAACCCGCTGTACGAGTACAAGATCGAGGATCTGCAGAGCGAATCGATCGTGATCGCGGTCGAGCTGTACCGGCGCTACGGCACCTGGAAGGTGCGCGCGGTCGGCCAGGGCTATGCGGGCGGCTTCGCGGCCCTGGTCACCGATCACGGGGTCACCGTCGAGGAAGCGCCGCCCGCCGAGACCCGCACCGCTCCCCCGCCCCCGCCGCCGTCCCCCACGGCCTACCCGCCGCCGGTCGAGCCGACCTATGTCACGCCGAACTCGCCGTATCCCACTCAGCCGCCGCCGAACTCGGCATATAGCACTCAACCGCCACCACATTCACCGTATCCCGCTCAGCCCCAGCAGAATTCGGCTTATCAGGTCCCGCCGCCCCCGAACCCCGCACCGCCGGCCGGTGACGGCGGACTCTCACGCGGGCGACCGGTGAATCTGTCCAAGGGCCAGCGCGTCACCTTGCGCAAGGACGGCGGTGTCGCGCTGACCCGGATTCGGATGGGGCTCGGCTGGGATCCCGCCCGGCAGGGCGGTCTGTTCGGGCGGCGACCGGTGAACATCGACCTGGACGCCTGGGTGGCCATGTTCGCCGACCGGCACCTGGTGGACGTGGCCTACTACGGGCAGCTGACGTCCAAGGACGGCTCCATCCGGCACTCGGGCGACAACCTGACCGGTGAGGGCGCCGCCGGGGACGACGAGGTGATCCTGGTCGACCTGAGCCGGGTGCCACGCCAGGTGAACACCCTGCTGTTCATCGTCACCTCGTACCAGGGCCACACCTTCGAGCAGGTCAGCAATGCCTACTGCCGGCTGGTGGACGACACCACGCAGGCCGAGCTGGCCCGGTACGCGCTGGCGGGTGGCATGCCGTTCACAGCGATCGCCATGGCCAAGGTGTTCCGCGCGAACGGCGAGTGGGCCCTGCAGGCCATCGGAGAGGGCTTCCAGGCCAAGCATCCGGGCGAGGCCGTCCCGCAGCTGGGCCGGTTCATCACCATCTCCTGAGAGCACAACGCCCGCCGGAAACGGGGCGCGCCCGGATTGGACGCGCCCCGCCCGAACCGAACCGGGAATCAGGCGCCGTAACGCAGCACCACGAAGTTGTCGCCCTGCGCCCCCCGGATGAACCTGTTCACCCGCGGCACACCGGCGACTCGCCGGAAAACTCGGCCGGGCGAACCGGCCGAGGTCCGGAACTCAGAGGAACTTACCGACCTGTGACGCCGCCTCGACCGGATGTCCGGCCTGGATCGGGTGACCGAGCGCCTGCACCTTCCAGATGCCGTCCTCGCGGTGCACTTTCGCCACCACCATGCCGGTGTGCGGGCCGCCCGAGCTCAGGTTGGAACGGGTGAGCTCGGCGCTGTTGGTGCCGTCGATCAAGCGCCAGAAGGCATTGCGCACCCGCTCGAAGGTGTGCCCCGCATAGGAGGTGATGACGAAGACGATGGCGGTGACGTGCGAGCCGACCCGGGTCAGGTCGACCGTGATGACCTCGTCGTCGCCCTTGCCCTCACCGGTGAGATTGTCGCCGGAGTGCCGGATGGCGCCGTCCTTGGTCACCAGCTGACCGTAGTACGCCGCGTCCACCAGATCATGCCCGGCGTACACCAGGGCCGAGGCGTCCAGATCGATCTCGACCGGGCGCGAACCCCATTTGTGCTGCACATGGACGGGATCCCAGCCCAGCCCCATCTTGACGAAGCTCAGGTCGGCGCCCTGCCGCCGCAGCGCGACGGTGTCGCCGACCCGCAGCACCGGCGCGATGACGGGTGCGGCCGAGCGCACCGGCTGCGGCGAGGTGCTGATCGACACGCCGTGATCGGCGAGCAGTGCCGCGAAGCCGCCGGGATGGCCGAAGCCGACCGCCCGGGCGTACCAGCCGTCGGCGCCGCGGTCCAGATCCACTGCGGCCACCGTCGACTCGTTGCCGAGGCCGTCGATCACGTACTCGTACAACGGGATTCCGCGTTCGTCGGCGATGCCTATGTGCGGTGCGGGATAGTCGCCGAGGCGGCCGTCGCGGTCGTCCAGGGTGACCACGATGCGAATGTGCGCCACCCCCTGCGGTACCGACGCCAGGCTGACGGCGACGGCGTTCTGCCCGGGCACCAGCTGGATGCCGGGGCCCGCGGGTTGGTTGTAGAAGATCAGGTCGTTGTCGTCTCGGACGGCGCCCAGATCGGTGAGAAGCAGCGCGGCCAGATCGATACCCGCGCTGAAGTGCACCGTCACGGTGATATCCGCGACGCCCAGTTCACCTGTCTGCCCTTGGGTTAGAAGTGCGGCCACGCTCCCACTTTATGGGAACCATGGGTCACCCGGGCGAAACGAAGCGATATCGCTTTTACGCGCGCGAACCTTAGGACATGTCACAGCGTCAGGCCATACCCCGGTGAATCGTTTTATGCCACAACACGAATCGGTCGCATGATCAGTAACTTACGAGTACCCTACTCGACAGTAGCCTGCGGGGCTATCGTCCAGTAGGGGACACGCAGGCACCACTGGACACCAGCAGACTGTCCATCATCGGGGTCGGGCGCCGACGGGCATGAAAATGTAAGGGACTGTTTTGGTTCAGTCGGATGCACCGGTCGTTCGCCGCGCCACCGAAGCCGACATCGAGGACATGGTCCGGGTGCTCGCCCTGGCCTTCGAGTCCGACGATCCGATCGAGGATTATGTCTTCCCCGATCCCGTGGTCCGCCGTCGGCGCGCGCCCGGCATGCTTCGCGTTCTGATCAAACACCGCTACCTGCCCGCCGACGGCGCGCTGGTGGCGGAGGTGGACGACCGGATCGTCGGCGTGTCGCTGTGGATTCCGGACGGCTACCGCAATTCGGCATGGCGGGAAGCCATTTCGGGCCCCCAGCTGCTGTGGGCCATGGGCGTCGGCGCGACCAAGCGCGGTATCGAGGTGGATGCCGCCATCGCCCGTACCGCACCCGTCGAACCGCACAACTATCTGGTCTATCTGGGCGCGGAACCCCAGGCGCAGCGGGCGGGTGTGGGGCGCGCGCTACTGGCGCGGCTCACCGCCGAATCCGACGCGCACGGGCGCGCGCTGTGCGGAATCTGCAAGGACGAGAACGTCGCCTACTACGAGGCGATCAATTTCGAGCAGGTCAGCCGGACCCGAATCGGGAGTAGTGGTCCGGACATGAACTTCGTGCTGCGTCAGCCGACGCGCGTCAGCGCCGGCTGACGTGGGCAGCGGACGCCCGGATCGTGGATCACGACCCGGGCGGCTCCGCATTGCCTCGGGGGGATCGCCAGGTTCGTTTCAGTTTTGCCGAGGAGACGTAGTGTCTGACATTGCCATTGTCGGAATCGGGTGCCGCTACGCCGGTGGTATCGATTCACCGGAATCGTTCTGGGACTTCATCATCAACAAGGGCGACGGGGTCGTGGAGATCCCGTCCGATCGGTGGGACTACCGCCGCTTCTACGACCCGGACAAGCGCACGCCGGGGCGCATGTACACCAAGCGCGCCGCCTTCATGACCGGCGATCCGTGGGCCTTCGACCCCGAGTTCTTCGGCATCTCACCGCGCGAAGCCGCCGCCATGGACCCCCAGCAGCGGCTGGTGCTCGAGGTCGCCTGGGAGGCACTGGACGACGCGGGCATCGCCGGTCACGTCTCGGGTGCGCCCATCGGCGTCTACGTCGGGGCCTTCACCCTCGACCAGATGGGCACGTCCCTGACCAATGCGACGCTGCCCTGGGTGGACATGCACACCCCCGCGGGCGCGTCGTACACCATGATCTCCAACCGGATCGCGTACGCGCTCAACATGATCGGCCCCGCCCTGACGGTGGACACCGCGTGCTCGTCTTCGCTGGTGGCCTTCCACCTGGCCTGCCAGGCGCTGGAGAACGGCGACTGCACCGTGGCGCTGGCCGGCGGCGTCACCCTGATGCTGCAGCCCGAGACGTTCGTGTCCATGTGCAAGGGCGGCTTCCTGGCCGCCGACGGCCGCAGCAAGCCCTTCGACGCGAGCGCGGACGGCTACGGGCGCGGCGAGGGCTCGGGCATGGTGGTCCTGAAGCGGCTCGAAGACGCCGAGCGGGACGCGGACCGGATCTACGCGGTGGTCAAGGCTACCGGGTCCAATCAGGACGGGCGCACCACCGCCATCACCGTGCCCAATGCCGATTTGCAGGAGGCCCTGGCGAAGTCGGTGACCGAGCGGGCGGGCATCGCACCGCACGAGGTCACCTACGTGGAGGCGCACGGGACCGGCACGCCGGTCGGTGATCCGCTCGAGCTGCGGGCCATCGGCCGCGCCTACGGACGGGTCGCGGAGCGCACCGGTCCGCTGGGCGTGGGCTCGGTGAAGGCGCAGCTCGGGCACACCGAGGCGGCCTCGGGCATCGCCAGTGTCATCAAGTCGGCGCTGGCCATCACCCATCGCACGATCGCCCCGCAGGGCTGGCTCGACGAGCCCAACCCCGACATCCCCTTCGACGAGCTCGGCCTGGCGCTGCAGCTGGAGGCACAGCCGGTCGCGCCGGAGACGCGAATGACCATCGCGGTCAACGGCTTCGGATACGGCGGCACCAACGCGCACGCCATCCTCCAGGAGTACATCCCGGCGGAGGCGCCCGTCCATGAGCCCGGACACCATGGCGTACTGCCGATTTCGGCCCGCAACGACGCGGCCGCTCGCGCCCTGGCACGCGGCTTCGCCGAACTGATCGCGGCGGGCGCCGACCCCGCCCGGCTGGCCGAGGCGGCGTGGACGCGCCGCCACCATCACCCCGTGCGCGCCGGCCTGACCTTCGGTGACGACGCCGAGCTGGTGCGGGCCCTGGTGGACTTCGCCAATGGCGAGGGCCGCACCGCCAAGGTGATCACCCGCAAGGTGCCCGAGCCGGTCTTCGTCTTCACCGGCATGGGACCGCAGTGGTGGGCCATGGGCCGCCAACTGCTCACCGCCGGTGGCACTTTCGCCGCCGCGGCCGAA
Organism: Nocardia sp. NPDC051981; assembly: GCF_040680715.1. Classification (NCBI taxonomy): domain Bacteria; kingdom Bacillati; phylum Actinomycetota; class Actinomycetes; order Mycobacteriales; family Nocardiaceae; genus Nocardia; species Nocardia sp. NPDC051981. The sequence goes on from NZ_JBFAXK010000026.1 coordinate 102,926, forward strand.
CGGATCGACGCCGTGTTCCGGGAGATCTCGGGCTGGTCCATCGTCGGGGAACTGCTGCGACCAGAGGAGGAATCGCGGGTCACCTCGACCGCGGTCGCCCAGCCCGCCAACTTCCTGATCCAGGTGGCACTGGTCGCGCTGCTCGACGAGCTCGGCATCCGGCCCGCCGCCGTGGTCGGCCACAGTGTCGGCGAGGTATCGGCCGCCTACGTCACCGGGATGCTCTCGCTGCGGGACGCGCTGCTGGTCAGCTATCACCGGGCGCGATTGCAGGCCACCACGGCCGGTTCGGGCGGCATGCTCGCCATCGGCCTGCCGCGGGCCGCGGCCCTGGAGCTGATCGAGGGTGATGAGCTGGTCAGCATCGCGGCGGTCAACAGCCCGAGCGCGGTGACCCTGGCGGGCAATGAGCAACGGCTCGACGAGATCGCCGAATCCCTCACCGAGCAGGGCATTTTCGCGCGCAGACTACAGGTCGAGGTGCCCTACCACAGCTATCTGATGGACCCCATCCTCGATGAGCTGCGCACGGCGCTGGCCGATCTGGCGCTCGCCGATCCGCGAATTCCCCTGTGGTCCACCGTGACCGGGACCCGCGTCGGCGCGGGTGACTGGGATGCCGAGTATTGGTGCGCCAATGTGCGGCAGCCGGTGCGCTTCGCCGACGCCGTCACCGAGCTGGTGGGCGCGGGCAGCCGGGTGTTCCTGGAGGTCGGCCCGCATCCGGTGCTGGGAGCCAACATTCGCGAGATCCTCATCGGGGCGGGCGAGACCGGGACCACCGTCGCCACCCTCAATCGCAAGCAGGCCGACTACGAGAGCGTCCGGCAGACCGTCGCGGGCCTCTACACCGCGGGCGTGCTGGATATCGACGCCCTATTCGGCGCGGTCGTCACCCCGCACGTGGACCTGCCGCGCTATCCGTGGCAGCGCACCCGGCTGCGCGTCGAACTGCTGGGCGTGCAACAGCTCAAGTACGGCACCCCCGGCGGCTACCGCATGCTCGGCGATCCGACGCTCGAGGACCCGACCACGGCCTGGCGCATCCAGCTCAGCGTGGGCGATCTGCCGTGGCTGGCCGACCACGTGGTGGGCGGCTCCCGGATCCTGCCCGGCGCGGCCTATCTGGACGCGGCGCTGAGCGCGGCGGCGCTGCGCACCGAGTCCACCCGGGTGGCCGTCGAGGATGTCCGCTTCCTCGCGCCGCTGGTGGTGGACGAGGGCATGGCGCCGGTGGTGGAGCTGCACGTGGAGGAATCCACGCGGCGGTTCACGATTCGCTCCCGCGAGCCCGCTAGCCTCAACTGGACCATCAATGCCACCGGCCGGCTGGTCGAGGGCGTGTACGAGCCGAGCAAGGCCGACCTGCCGGCGCTCGAGGAGATGCTCGCCATCGACCCGGACGCCTATTACACCGCCTTCGCCGCACGCGGCCTGGACTACGGCCCGGCCTTCCGCCGCGCCACCGAGCTGCGGGTGTCCGGCAATACCGTGGTCGCCACCCTGGACGGCGCCATCGCCCGCGACAGCGGCCACCTCGCCCACCCGGCCGTGGTCGACGCGGCCGTGCAGTGCTTCGGCGCGGTCCTCGCCGCCGCGCCGAATACCGACCGGGGCGCGCTGGTTCCGGTCGCGGTGGAGGGGGTGCGGGTGTTCGCGCCCATCCCCGACCAGGTGACCGTGGTGGCGCGGCTGCACAGTGGTGACAATCTGACCTGCGACTACGACCTGCTCGACGCCGAGCGGAACGTGGTCATGCGGATCATCGGGCTGCGGCTGGGTGCCATCAACCCGGATCGCGGTGCGCTGCAACGGCTCACGGACTACTTCTACGAAGACCGCTGGGACATGCGGGAACCCGTGGACACCAGCGCGCTGCCGTCCCCGGAGACGGCGTACACCCTGGCCATCGACCTCGCCACCGAGGCCGGTCCGCGCGCCGGTTTCATCGCGGGCACGACGGCCCACGGTGAGGTGCTCGCGGTCGGGGATCCGACCCGCGAGGACCTGGAAGCCGTGGTGCGCGAACGGCTTCAGCAGATCGTGGCGCTGAGCGGCGTCGAGCGCACGCACGTCGTGCTGGTGGCGGGTTCGGAATACACCGACCTGGACGCGCTCTGGACGCTGCGCCGGATCGCGGTGACGATCGAGGGCTTCCTCGAGGACTGGCTGCAGCAGCGCGGCGACGAAATCCCCATGACCGGTGACGGTTCCATCCACGTCTCCCTGGTCACCGAGCGCGCCTTCGCGCACCCGGACGAGGATGCCGCGCCCGACCCGTCCCACGCCGCCCTCGCCGGCGCCCGCCGGGTGCTGCTCAATGAGCAGTCGCGGCTGCGCTGGCGGCTGATCGATGTGGATCCCGAGGTGGCCGAGGCGGATCTGGCCGCCGAGCTCGCCATCGCGGGCGCCTTCACCTACGACCATTCCGACGAGGTGGTGCTGCGCAATGGCCTGCGCTGGGTGACGGTGGTCGCCGCCACCCTGCCGGACCGGCTCGAAGCCCTGGACCGGGCCGAACCGCTCACCGATCCGGAGGCGAATTTCCGTCTGGAGCTGCCGAAGTCGCGGGTGCTGTCCCGGCTGGCGTGGCGGCGCTGCGACCGGCGCGCCCCGGGGCCGACCGAGGTCGAGGTGCGGATCCTGGCCATCGGCCTGGGCTACAAGGACCCGCTCAAGGTCATCGGCGTGCTCGGCGAGCGCGAGATGGCGGGCACCTTCTACGGCACCGAACCCGGCATGGAGGCCGACGCCGTCGTCGTCCGCGTCGGTGCGGAGGTCGACAATGTGGCCGTCGGCGATCGGGTGTTCCTGACCTCCAAGGCCATGATCTCCCGCTTCCACACCACCGACGCGGACCTGATCACCCCGGTTTCCGACAGCACCGAGGTCGGCCAGTGCACGAGCACCGTGGCCTTCGCCACCGCCGAGCACTCGCTGCTGGAGCTGGCGCGGGTGCGGGCCGGCGATGTGGTGCTGGTGCACGGCGCGGCGGGCGGCGTCGGCTCGGCGGCGGTGCAGATCGCGAAACTGCACGGGGCCACCGTGATCGGCACCGCGGGCAGTGACGAGCGCCGGGCCTACGTCCTGTCGCAGGGCGCGGACCACGCGCTGGACTCCCGGTCGCTGAACTTCGCCGACGACGTCCTCGGCCTCACCGACGGCCGCGGCGTGGACGTGGTGATCAGCACCGCGCCCGGGGAGATCCTGCGCCGGAACTTCAAGGCGGTGGCCGAGTTCGGGCGCATCGTGGAGATCGGCAAGGCCGACATCTACACCGGCGGCGTGCTCGACCTGGGGTACTTCGACAAGAACCTCTCCTACCACTCCTTCGACCTGGACCGCATGCTCGCGTTCAAGCGCAGGCTCACCGGAGAACTCGTGCAGGGCGTGCACGAGAAGCTGGCCGCCGGGATCTACCGGTATCTGCCCTACGAGCTGTACGACAGCGCCGACGTGGCCAAGGCCTTCGAGGACGTGGCCCGGTCGGCGCACTTCGGCCGCATCGCGGTGAGTCTGGAATCCGAAGCGCCGCAGGTGCGCCCGATGATTCCGGCGGTCACCGTGGATCCGGCGGCGCAGTACCTGATCACCGGCGGCTTCGGCGCCTTCGGCCTGGCCATGGGCCGCTGGCTGGTCGGGCTGGGCGCCCGGCGGCTCACCCTGCTCGGGCGCGGCGGCCCGCGGACCGAGGCCGCCCGGACCCAGCTCGCACTCTGGCGGGAACAGGGCGTCGAGGTGGTCGAGGAACGGGTGGACGTCACCGACGCCTACGCGATGACCGCGGTGATCGCGCGGGCGCACACCGCCGAGCACCCGCTGCGCGGCGTCTTCCACACCGCGGGCAGCCTCGACGACAAGCGCGTACCCGATATGAGCCGGGACAGCCTCGCCACCGTGTATCGGCCCAAGGCCGAGGGCGTGATCGCGCTGCGGCGCGGCATCGAGGCCGCCGGGGCCGAGCTCGACATGTTCGTGCTGTTCTCCTCCGGCAGCTCCATTTTCGGCAGCATCGGCCAATACGCCTACACCGCCGCCAATCTCGCGCTCGATGCCACCGCGGACGTGGTGGCGCGGCGGGGCGGCACCGCGCTGTCGGTCGGCTGGGGCCACATGTCCGGCGGCGGGATGGCCGAGGACGAGTACGTGTCCCGCTACCTGCGCACCGCCGGATTCGATCCGATCAGCATGGAGGAGGGTGCCGAATACCTGGAGAAGGCACTGGAACTCGGCATCCACCACCACGCCTCCATCATTCCCATCGACTGGTCCCGCGTGGCCGCCACGGTGTCCTGGTACGCCATGACCGGGCGCACCGCCGAGCGCATCGCCGCCGCGGTCGAGGACAATTCGGCCGCGTCGCATCTGGTGGCGGCGCTGCGCGAGCTCGACGAGCAGAAGCGCGCCGACGTGGTGGCGCACATGCTGGCCGAACAGCTGGCGGTGGTCATGGGCGTCGACGCCGACTCCATCGATCTGACCGTACCGGTGCCGGAACTGGGCCTGGACTCGCTGATGGCGGTGGAATTCGGTGCGCTGGTGAGCAAGACGCTCGGCGTGGACCTGATGTCGATGAAGGTCGGCCGGTCCTTCACCCTCCAGCAGGCCGGCGCCCGCGCGGCCGAACTCTTGATCGGCGGCGACGCGGCGGCCAGCGGACAGGCGGTGCCGGCATGACCGAGTCCGCACGCGATCTGGCCCGGAAACTCCTGGCGGGCAATGGGATCAAGGAGACGACGGCCACGGGTACCGCGGCACCGCACCCGGTGTCCACCGGGATCGCACCGCCGGGCCGGGCCGCGGCCGCGCGCACCCCACGCGGTCCCGGCCGTCAGTTCGCCGATCACCCGGACGTCGCCGCTGCCGTGGTGAAGCGCGCCGCCATCGGCGCGCTCTACGGGCAGTCGGGGATGCCGAACCCGGTGTTCCTGCCGCGAACCAGCCCGAACGACACCGTGATCCGGGCTCTGGACACCGACCTGGTGAATTTCAGCGCCTACAACTACCTCGGGTTGTCCAGCCACCCCCGGGTGGTGCGGGCCGCCAAGGACGCGCTCGACCAGTACGGCGCGTCCGCGTCGGCCAGCCGGATCGTCTCCGGCGAGATCCCGCTCTACGGCGAACTCGAACAGCGGCTGGCCGGGATCTACGACGTGGGCGACGCCATGGTGACCACCAGCGGCTATCTCACCAATGCCGGGGTCATCGGCTTCCTGCTGCGCGAGGGCGATGTGGCCTTCTGCGACAGCCTGATTCACGGCAGCGTGGTGTCGGGCACGCAGTGGGCGGGTTGCCGCCGGATCAACTTCCGGCACAATGACCCGGACTCGCTGCGGTCGGTGCTGAAGATGTCGCGCACCGGATTCGACCGGGCGCTGGTGGTCATCGAAGGCCACTACTCCATGGACGGCACCGTCGGCCGCGTTGCCGAACTGGCCGCCGTCGCACGGGAATTCGACTGTGCGGTCATGGTGGACGAGGCCCATTCGCTCGGCGTCCTCGGATCCACCGGGCACGGCATTCGCGAGCACTACGGCATGGCCGGCGCGGATGTGGACATCTGGATGGGCACGCTGTCCAAGGCGCTGGGCAGCGTCGGCGGGTTCATCGCCGCCGACGCCGATCTCATCGGGGCGATGAAGTCGAGCGCGCCCGGCGTGGCCATGCTGACCGGCGGGCCCGTGCCCTCGGGCATCGCCGCGGCGCTGGCCGGGCTGGAGGTGCTGGAGGCCGAGCCGGAGCGGGTCACCCGGCTGTGGGAGAACGCGCGCCTGTTCGATGCCGCGCTGCGGGAGCGGGGGCTGAATCTCGGTGACTCCCAGGGCACCCCGATCCTGCCGGTGATCGTGCCGGGCGAGATCCGGGCCGGATTCGTCTCGGCCCACCTGCTCCAGCACGGCGTGTACGCCGGGGCCATCTCGGCCCCGGCGGTCCCGGTGGGCAAGGAGCGGCTCCGCTTCTTCATCACCTCGGAACACACTCGGCAGCAACTGCTCTCGACGGCCGACCTGCTCGCCGAGGCGATTGCCATGTCCGGTCAGCTGCCCGCCGACATAATGGGCTGACGCACACCGGCGCGCTGTGGGCGGAGTGCGAACACCGCCCACAGCAGCAGGCCCAGCATGGTTGCGGCGACACCGATCTCGCACACCAGCGCCCAGCCGCCCGCCTCGTAGGCCACCCCGGCGGTCACCGAACCGGCCACACCGCCCAGGAAGTAGGTGACCATGTACGCGGTCGTCAGGCGGCTGCGCGCGGCGGGATCGAGGGTGTAGATGGCGCTCTGATTGGTCAGATGCGCACCCTGGATGCCGAAGTCGAAGATCACCAGCGCGGCGATCAACGCGACCACGTTGTGCCCGCCCCAGGCCATCAGCGCCCAGCTCGCCAGCAGCACCAGCCAGGTCAGCGTGGTGACGCGGCGCAGGTGCCCGCGATCGGCCATCCGCCCGACCACCGGCGCGCCCAGCGCCCCGACCACACCCGCCAGACCGAACAGACCGATGGTGAATTCGCCGTAGTGGTAATCACTTCCGTGCGACCCGGACAGCAGGAACGCGATGGCCGTCCACACCGCCGAGAAGCAGGCCATGAGGATGAAACCCAGCATCATGCGCTGCCGCAGCACCGCGTGCCGGCGGATCAGACCCAGGATCGAGGCCAGCACCTGCGGGTAGCTCTCGCCCGTGGCCGCCCGCGGCGTGGCGGGCGCGAGCAGGTACACGCTCACCGCCATCACCACCTGCAGTCCGGCCGCCACCAGCAGCACCGCCCGCCAGCCGCCCAGCTGCGCCACCGCCCCGGACAAAACCCGCGACAACAGGATTCCCAGCAGCAGTCCGCTCATCACCGTGCCGACCACCTGCCCGCGCCGGGCCGGATCGGCCAGCGCCGAGGCCCACGGCACCACCACCTGCGCGGCCGAGGCCGCGACACCGGTGGCCACCACCCCCGCGAACAGCACCGCGAAATTGGGTGCGAAGGCCGAAACCAGCAGGGCCGCAACCGAGGCCAGCAGCAGCACCGGGACCATACGGTGGCGGCGCAGGAAGTCACCCAGCGGCACCAGCAGGGCCAGGCCGCACAGGTAGCCGATCTGCGCGGCGCTGACCAGCAGGGCCGCCGTCGCGGTGGAGATGCTCAGATCCCCGGCGACCTGGTGCAGCAGGGGTTGCAGATAGTAGTTGCCGGCCGCGGAGGAGCCCGCGGTCACGGCGAACACCAGCACGGTCGTCCGGGTCAGCGCCGCGCCGGGTGTGGTCGCGGTGCCGGGCGCGGGCCGGGTGGGGGCCACGGTCATCGAATCAGTCACCAGTCCATGGTGGGTGCGGCGATGGATCAACAAAAGCGATGGTTTTCGATACTGTCATCTCTGAGATAGATGGCATCGGTAGGCTCGGAGTATGGAGTTGCGTCAGATCGAATGCTTCCTGGCCTGCTGCGACCATCGGTCCTTCACCGCCGCGGCCCGCGCTCTCAGCCTGGTCCAATCGGCGGTCTCCACCAGCGTCGGCAAGCTCGAACACGAACTCGGGGTGCGCCTGTTCGACCGCACGCCGCGCACCCTCGAGCTCACCGAGGCGGGCCGGGCCATGGTCGCTCCCGCCCGGACGCTGCTGCGCGCCCGGCGCGACATCGTGGACGCCATCGACGCCGCCCGCGGCGAGATCCGCGGCGAGGTGGTCGTCGGCAATCTCATGAACATCCACAATTTCGACCTGGCGGGCATCATCGCCCAACTGCACCAGCGGTTTCCGGCAGTGACCCTGCAGATGCGGCAGAGCATCTCCGGTGTCGCGGGCAATGTGGCCGGGCTGCGCGACAATTCGCTCGAGCTGGCGCTGCTGGCCGGCATGAGCAGCGAATTTCCGGGCATCACCACGCATCTCATCGCCGAGGAGACCCTCGTGCTCTGCACCGGGCCGGACCATCCGCTGGCGGGGCGTCCGTTCCGGGCCGCCGACCTGGACGGCGTGCGCTACATCGATTTCCCTCCGGGCTGGGGCATCCGCACCATCGCCGACGAGCTGTTTCCGGGCCGCGTTCCCGTGATCGAGGTGGCCGACCAGGCCTTCGCACTGGAATTGGCCGCCAAGGACTTCGGGATGGTCCTCATCCCGAAATCCGTCGCGCTGCTCTCCCCCGGCGTGCCCCACTCCGAATTCGCACCCCGGCCGCTGCCCTGGAAACTGTGTGTCGGCCATGCCGCCCAGCGCACGCCGTCCAATGCGGCTCGCACCGTGATCGAGGCCCTCACGGACGATGGACTCAGGAACCGGCGATCGCGGGCGGGCCGGTGACGGTCAGCGGCGGGACCGGGCCGGTATGGGGCTCGATCTCCACCAGGCACAGCTGACCGGTGCAGCCCTGACTCAGGCGGGAGGTGCCGCGATCATCGGTCAGCGCGTTCGGGTTTCCGTGGCGGCAGCAGGCCGGGTCGGCCGGGTCGGGGTCGTACCAGGCGCCGGTCGACAGCTGTGCGACGCCGGGACGTACCGCATCGCTGATAACCAGTCCAGCCAGACAACTGCCGCGGTCGTTGAAGATCCGGACGATGCCACCCGCGGCGAGTCCGCGGGCGGCGGCGTCGTCGGGATGCAGCCGGACCGGTTCGCGGCCGGAGATTTTCGTGGACTGGCTGTGCGCGCCGATATCCAGCTGACTGTGCAGCTTGGTGCGGGGCTGGTTGGCCACCAGCTGCAGCGGGAACCGCGCCGCCAGCGGGCTGCCCAGCCACTCGTCGGGCTCGAGCCAGACCGGATGTCCCGGGCAATCGTCGTAGCCGAAGCCCGCGATGGTCGAGGAGAAGATCTCGATCCGGCCGCTCGGGGTGCGGAGCGGGTGCGCCGACGGGTCGGCCCGGAAGTCCGCGAACGCGATGTGCTCCTCGGCCTCGATGGGCAGGTCTATCGACTCCCCGGCCCAGAACGAGTCGTAGTCCGGCACCTCGTGACCGCGGTCGTACAGCCGCTCGCGCCATTCGTCGTAGAGGTGGCGCAGCCACTCCCGCGTTGTCCGCCCCTCGGTGAATTCCTTTCCGAAGCCCAATCTTTCGGCCAGCTCGCCGAACATCCAGTAGTCGTCACGGGCCTCGCCGTGCGGACGGGTCAGGGCCGGCATCGGGAACAGGAAGCGGTCGCCCTCGCCGGAGCCGTAGTCGTCGCGTTCGATCGTCATGGTCGACGGGAGCACGATGTCGGCGTGCCGGGCGGTGGCCGTCCAGAACGGATCGTGCACCACCACGGTGTCCGGACGGCCGAACGCGGTGCGCAGCCGGGCCAAGTTCTGGTGGTGATGGAAAGGATTGCCGCCGGCCCAGTAGACCAGCCGGATGGTCGGATACGTCCGGTGCTCGCCGTTGTATTCGTAAGGCGCGCCCGGATTCAGCAGCATGTCCGCGATACGCGCGACCGGAATGAAGTCATCGACGCCGTTGACGCCCTGGGGCAGGCGCGGCGGCGACGTGAGTCGCACGGCCAGACCGACATTCGCGGCCGACCCGTAGCCGTGGCCGAATCCGCCTCCGGGCAAACCGATCTGGCCGAGCATGGCGGCCAGGACCACACCGAGCCACAGCGGTTGCTCGCCGTATCGGGCGCGTTGCAGCGACCAGCTCACCGTGACCAGCGTGCGCGTGCCCGCCATCTCCCGCGCCAGCGTGCGAATCCGTTCCGCGGCAATGCCGGTGATCGGCTCGGCCCACTCCGGATCCTTGACGACGCCGTCGACCGCACCGCGCAGATAGCCGGCGAAGCGCTCGTAGCCGACGGTGTAGCGGTCCAGGAACGCGTTGTCCGCCAAGCCTTCCGCATCCAGCACCTGGGCGAGCGCGAGCATCAGGGCGGTATCGCTGCCGGGCCGGGCGGCGATCCATTCGGCGTCCGCTTCGGCCGGAATATCGTCGCGCAGCGGCGAGACGGTGACGAACCGGCAGCCGTTCTTCCGCGCCGTCTCGATCCAGCCGCGACCGTTGTGCCGCGAGACTCCGCCCGGCGACACCGCTGTGTTCTTCGGCGACAGTCCCCCGAACGAGACCACCAGCCTCGAATGCTCCGCCAGCACCGATTTCGTCGTTGCGCGCGACATGATCGTGCCCATATCCGCGAGGATGTGCGGCAGCAACACCGTCGACGCGCCCAGGCTGTAGCTGTTGCGGTGCGAGACATACCCGCCGAGGCAGTTCAGGAAGCGGTGAACCTGGCTCTGCGCGTGATGGAATCGCCCGGCACTGGCCCAGCCGTAGGAACCGCCGTACACCGCCGTCGGTCCGAATTCGCGGTACACCCTGGACAATTCACCGGCCAGCAGATCCAGCGCGGTGTCCCAGGACACCGGCACGAACTCGTCGGCGCCGCGCGCCGCGGGTCCAGGACCGTTCTCGAGCCAGCCCTTCCGTACGTAGGGCTGCGAGATGCGCGCCGGATGATGTTGGGCCGAGGCCACATTCTCGATCAGCGGGGTGGGTTCCGGATCACCTCGCCAGGGTCGCACCGCGGTGAGCCGGTTCCCATCGCTGCTCGCCTCGAAAACGCCCCAGTGGGTGAGATGCGTGGCCATTCGACCAACATACGCCCGGCAGACCCGGCCGGCTCGTTCGGCGACGCCCCGGTGCGGCTCGGGAACAGCTGCACAGCCATGTCGAAAACACTGCGCGGTAACGGATTACGCGGCCGATGAGCCGTACCGCGACTACTCGCGGGCGGTCCACGCAGATCCGGCGGGCGGTCCACACAGATCCAGCGGCCCAGCCGGGTTGCGCAATCGATAACTCGGAGTACGCTCATTTTTGAGTCCACTCAGTTTTCCGATCCGGGTTGGAGGTGTCCGATGGTCACGCAGGTCAGGCCACTGGAGGTCGGCCGACGCCAGCGCAAGATGCACGACAAGCAGTCACGCATCTTCGAGGCCGCCGCCGCCCTGTTCGCCGAGCACGGATTCGATAGAGTTACCACTCAGCAAATCTCCGATCGGGCGGATATCGCCGCCGGGACACTGTTCCGCTACGCCGCCAGCAAGGGTGAGTTGTTGCTGATGGTCTACAACGAGGAATTACGCACCGCGCTGGCGGACGGCGCCGCCGCGGCCCGCACGCAGACCGATGCCGTCGAGGCGGTGACGGCCCTGCTGCGCCCGCTCCTGCGCGCGGCCGAGCAGCGGCCCGAGAACACCATCGTCTACCAGCGTGAGCTGCTGTTCGGCTCACCCACCGACACCTACCGCGCCGAGGGCCTGGCCCTGGTGGCCGGGCTGGAGTCCATGATCGCCGAGCGGCTCATCGCCGACGCGCGCCGCGACGGGATCGGCACACCGCCCGGCGACGAAACCACTTCGGCGCGTTGGGAAGAGCAGGCCAGGCTGGCGGGGCGCAGCATCTTCGCGGTCCTGCACCTGGCGCTGGTGCAACCGTCCACCGGGGCGCATCCCGGCCACGACGCCATGGCGGATCTGCGGGCGCAGATCGCACAGATAATCGCTGGATTCTTCACATCCCTAGGGAGGCAATGACAATGAGCATCGACATCCGCAAGGTCACCGTGCTCGGCACCGGAGTTCTCGGTTCCCAGATCGCGTTCCAGACCGCGTTCCGCGGATTCGACGTCACCGCGTACGACATCACCGACGAGGTGCTGACCGCGGCGCGCGGCCGCTTCGACAAGCTGGCCGCCACCTACCGTGAGCAGGTGCCGGGCGTGGGCGACGGCAAGGCCGAGACGACCGCGGCGGGCATCGCGCTGAGCTCCGATCTGGCCGCGGCGGTCGCCGACGCCGACCTGGTGATCGAGGCGGTTCCCGAGGTGCTCGCCATCAAGCAGGACACCTACGAGAAGCTGGGCAAGCTCGCGCCCGAGCGCACCATCTTCGCCACCAACTCCTCCACGCTGCTGCCCAGCGCCATGAAGGACTTCACCGGCCGTCCGGACCGGTTCCTGGCGCTGCACTTCGCGAATCAGGTGTGGCACTTCAACACCGCCGAGATCATGGGCACCCCCGACACCGATCCGGCCGTCTTCCAGGCCGTCGTGGACTTCGCCACCGCCATCGGCATGGTGCCCATCGAGCTGCACAAGGAGAAGGCCGGCTATGTCCTGAACTCGCTGCTGGTGCCGCTGCTGAACGCGGCCATGAACCTGGCCGAGGGCGGCTACGCCGAGCCCGAGGCGGTGGACAACACCTGGCGCATCGGCACCGGCGCGCCGGCCGGACCCTTCCAGATCCTCGACATCATCGGCCTGACCACGCCCTACAACATCATGGCCCACGGCGACGAGGACGCCCAGCGAATCGCCAAGTGGCTCAAGGAGAACTACATCGACCAGGGCAAACTCGGCATCGCCACCGGGGAAGGGTTCTACAAGTACACGGCGTGATTCGAGACGGGAGTTCTCATGTTCTACAGCAGTGGCAATTACGAAGCCTTCGCGCGGCCGCGCAAGCCGGCGGGCGTCGAGGACAAGACGGCCTGGTTCGTGGGGTCGGGCCTGGCCTCGCTCTCCGGGGCGGCCTTCCTCATCCGTGATGGCCGGATGGCCGGTAGCAAGATCACCATTCTGGAAGAGCTGAAGTTGCCGGGCGGCGCGCTCGACGGCATCCGGGAACCCGAGAAGGGCTTCGTCATTCGCGGTGGCCGCGAGATGGAGAACCACTTCGAATGCCTCTGGGACCTCTTCCGGACCATCCCGTCCATCGAGGTCGAGGACGCGAGCGTGCTCGACGAGTTCTACTGGCTCAACAAGGACGACCCGAACTTCTCCCTCGAGCGGGCCACCGTGAACCGCGGTCAGAGCGCCCAGACCAAGAACCTGTTCACCCTGAACGACAGGGCGCAGCAGGACATCACCAAGATCTTCCTCGCCACCCGTGAGGAGATGGAGGGCAAGCGCATCGACGAGGTGTTCTCGAAGGACTTCTTCGCGAGCAACTTCTGGATGTACTGGCGCACCATGTTCGCCTTCGAGGAGTGGCACAGCGCCCTCGAGATGAAGCTGTACCTGCACCGGTTCATCCACCACATCGGCGGCCTGCCGGACTTCTCGGCACTGAAGTTCACCAAGTACAACCAGTACGAGTCGCTGGTGCTGCCGCTCTACCGCTGGCTATTGGACCAGGGCGTCACCTTCAAGTTCGACACCACCGTCACCGATGTCGACTTCGACCTCACCGCGGATCGCAAGCAGGCCAGCCGGATCCACTGGATCTCGGAGGGCGTCGAGGGCGGCGTCGACCTGGGGCCGGACGATCTGCTGCTGATGACCATCGGCTCGCTCACCGAGAACTCCGACGAGGGCGACCACCACACGCCCGCCAAGGTCGACGAGGGTCCGGCCCCGGCGTGGGATCTGTGGCGCCGAATCGCCGCCAAGGACAAGGCCTTCGGCCATCCGGACGTGTTCGGTGCGCACATCCCCGAGACCAAGTGGGAGTCGGCCACCGTCACCACGCTGGATCAGCGCATCCCCGAATACATTCAGAAGATCTGCAAGCGGGATCCCTTCAGCGGCAAGGTCGTCACCGGCGGCATCGTCACCGTGAAGGACTCCAACTGGCTGATGAGCTGGACGGTCAACCGGCAGCCGCATTTCAAGCAGCAGCCGAAGGACCAGATCGTGGTCTGGGTGTACTCGCTGTTCGTCGACAAGCCCGGCGACTACGTGAAGAAGACCATGCAGGAGTGCACTGGTGAGGAGATCACCCAGGAGTGGCTGTACCACCTGGGCGTTCCCGAAGCGGACATCCCCGAGCTGGCCGCGAGCGGCGCCAAGTGCGTGCCGGTCATGATGCCCTACGTGACCGCCTTCTTCATGCCCCGCAAGGCGGGTGACCGCCCGGACGTGGTCCCGGAGGGTTCGGTCAACTTCGCGTTCATCGGTCAGTTCGCCGAAACCAGCCGCGACTGCATCTTCACCACCGAGTACTCGGTGCGCACCGGTATGGAGGCGGCGTACCGGCTGCTCGATATCGAACGCGGCGTCCCGGAGGTCTTCAACTCCACCTACGATGTCCGCACCCTGCTGGCCGCCATGAGCCGCCTCCGCGACGGCGATCCCGTCGACCTCCCGGGCCCGGACCTGCTCTGGCGCGCGCTGGCGAAGCGCCTCGGCAACAACGAGATCGGCGAACTGCTCACCCAGTACGGTCTCATCGAGAAGTAGGCGGCACGGATTCGGTCCGACGTGCCACCACGGCCCGGTCCCCTGGGGACCGGGCCGTTGTCGTCAGTCCGGGCAGTCGTGCCACGCGCGCGCGGCCGCGAGCAGGCGAGCGCGCACCCGGTCCACGTGCGGGCGGACGGGACCGCCCACCCGGCGGGCCAGGAAGACGGTATTGATCGGCGCATCCTGCGGGTCCCAGAGCTTTTCGATGGCGCCCGAGGCCAATTCGCGGGTGCACAGGTAGCTCGGGAGCACCGAGACGCCCGCGCCGGCCACCACCGCGGCGAGGACGGCGCGCAGGTCCGGGATCACCAGGCCGGGTCGGCTTCCAGCCGGGTGTCGAAGACGTGCCGCCAGTAGCGGCGGACGATCGGCAGATCCGCGGCGTAGGTCACCAGGGGCACTCCGCCGAAGTCATTGGCGCGCAGGCGTTCCAGATCCGCACGGGCGGCCAGGAAGGTCCGCAGCTGCGTCAGGTCCATGGAGCCATCGGCCTGCCCATGTCGCACCCGGCGAGTCTATTGGCCCGGTGATGCGCGGCCGGTGCGGGCTCCGGTTCAACAGCGCTTTGATAGTCAACTTATTGAATACTTGTGACCTGGACATCCTCAAGCTCCGCGCGCTACTGTTCGAAGGTAGTAGACAACGATTTGGCTATAGGAGACGAGGGAATCATGCACCCCTTCCGCAAGGCCGTCGAGGCCCGTGACGAGGCGGCCATGGCGGCCCTGCTCGCCGACAATGTGGTGTTCACCAGCCCGGTCGCCTTCAAGCCCTACCCGGGCAAGGCCATCACCGCGGCCATCCTGCGCGGTGTCATGCGGGTGTTCGAGGACTTCCGCTACGTCAAGGAGATCGGCGCGGCGGACAGCAGCGATCACGCGCTGGTCTTCGAGACCACGGTCGCGGGCAAGCGCATCACCGGATGCGACTTCCTGCACTTCGACGCCGACGGCCGGATCGACGAGTTCATGGTGATGGTGCGTCCGCTCTCCGGCGCGCAGGCGCTCGCCGAGGCGATGGCCGCGCAGTTCGAGCGAATCCAGGCCGAAGCCGTCGCGCAAATCGAACAGGAGGCAGCAGCGGCCGAACGCCAAGCGGCGGGCTCGTGAACGAGTTCGGCCCGACTCCCCGGCCGGCCGATTTCCTGGGATGATCCACGAACAGTCACCGAAAGGCCGATCCGCCATGACCGATGGCAGGTACTCCCGATACGTCGCCCTGGGCGACAGTCAGACCGAGGGCGTGGGCGACGGCGACGACCTGACCGGCCTGCGCGGGTGGGCGGACCGGCTGGCCGAGCGTCTCGCCCTCACCAATCCCGAACTGTGCTATGCCAATCTGGCGGTGCGCGGCAAGCTGGCCCACCAGATCCGCGACGACCAACTGGACGCGGCGCTGGCGCTGCGCCCGGATCTGGCCACCGTGCTGGCCGGCATGAACGATCTGCTGCGTCCGAACTTCGATCCGGACGAGATCGCCGGGCATGTCGAGGCCATGTTCGCCGCGCTCACCGCCACCGGCGCGGTGGTGGCGACGCTGACCTTTCCCGATGTGGCCGAGACGATTCCGCTGGCTCGGCCGATTCGCGGCCGGATCGCGGCGATCAACGACCGGCTGCGGGCGGCGGCCCAGCGGCACGGGGTGCTGGTGGCCGAGACCGGCCATCATGCCGTGGTGACCGATCCCCGCCTGTGGGACGCGGACCGGCTGCACGCCAGCCCGCTCGGGCACCAGCGCATCGCCGACGCCGTGGCCGAGGCCCTGCGGCTGCCCGGCGCGAACGACGCCTGGACTCGTCCGCTGATGCCGGATCTGCCCGAGCACGGGGCGCTGCGCTCGATCGCGGCCGAATTCCAGTGGGCGGCAACAGCACTGGGGCCATGGGTGCTGCGCCGCCTGCGCGGCATCTCCTCGGGTGACCGGCGAGTGCCCAAGCGCCCGGTGCCGCTCCCGGTGCGCCTCTAGACGTTGACCCCGTAATCCCGTGCGATACCGGCCAATCCGGAGGCGTAGCCCTGCCCGATGGCCCGGAACTTAACCGCGCGGCCAGTGCCGCCCGCCGCACCGCCGGCTCGGGGCCCATCGCCCCGAGCCCCGCCCACGGCTCCCCCTGACCGAGCGTCACGCCTCGAATGTACCTGCACGGCAGCTCAACCGAGTGTGCTCCAGAACTCGCAGCGGTGGTCGGCGTAGAAGGCATCGGAGAACTGGTTGCCGCCGGGACGGAAGGAGAGGAATGACGGTGCGGCCGTGGTGTATTGCGGGATGGCGGGCAATCCTTGCGGATCCGCGGTGCCCGCGGTGATGAAGCGGGTCCAGTAGCGGCGCATTTCGTCCTGCAGGCGCCGCTGGCCGGGGGTCATGGCGACGTGCAGGAGCGGGCCGGCCTGCACGAGGTCGAAGAGGGAGGGGAGTTCCGCGGCGTGGTAGGCGCCCATCGGGAAGGTACTGGGCGGGGCCAGGGCGGTCCGGTCGTCGAATTCGTAGACGTAGGTGGGGTTCTGACGGCCGAAGTCGCCGACCTGGTCGGCCATCCTGCAGACGAACTTGTCGGTCCAGGCCCGGACGAGCGCCAGCGCGGGCTGCGCATAGTCGCCGAGGGGGTACTCCGCCATGATCCGATCGACCTGCGCCCGGTCGATGCCGCCCAACCGGGTGGTGAGCAGGGTGGGATAGTCCGCGGCGGTCATCCTGGCGCCGAGCGGGATGCCGTAATCCATCCACACCCACAGCGCCATCTCGTCATGGTTGGAGCCGATGAAGGTCGGAACATGGGTAATCCCACCGGCTTTCAGCACGGCAATGGGATCGCGCGGGAGAAAGTCGTTGCCGTACACCACATTCGCCGACTCCGGCGCGCGATCGACGAGCACGTCCGCCGGAAGACTGCGCAGACAGGCCGCGTCCGCTCCCGGGCATCCGGCTCCGGCCGCCCAGGCATCACCCTCGGCCTCGGCGGCGGCGAGGGCCTGCCCGGCGCACAGGCCGCTCTGCATCATGGCCGCCTGGAACAGCCCCGCCGAGGAGGGCGTGGCCAGCTGCGCGCAGATCGAAACCCCGCCCGCCGATTCACCATCCACCGTCACCCGGTTCGGGTCGCCGCCGAACGCCACGATATTGCGCTGCACCCAGCGCAGCGCGGCCTGCTGATCCATCAGCCCGTAGTCCCCCGAGCCCGCGCCCTCGTCCAATGCGGAGGCGGCCAGGAAGCCGAACGTCCCGAGCCGGTAGTTGATGGTGACCACGATGCTGTCGCCATCGGGCTGCGACACCAGAGGCGCTGCGCCGTACATGCTTCCGGTGCCCGTCTGCAGGCCGCCGCCGTGAATCCACACCATGACCGGCAGCCCGCGGCCATCGGCGGGCAGAGTGGGCGGCGTCCAGACGTTCAGGTAGAGGCAGTCCTCATCGGTCGAGCGCAGCCCGCCCGCGCCCGTGGCCTGGGCGCATTTCGGCCCGGCGTCGCGGGCCTCGCGGACGCCCGGCCACGGCGGCACCGGTGCGGGCGGCCGCCAGCGCAGCGCGCCCACCGGCGGTGCGGCGTAAGGGATTCCATTGAAGAGCCGGTAGTCCGGCGCGAGCACGCCGTGCAGACTGCCGCTGTCGATGGCGACGGTGTCGGGGGCAGCCGGCAGAGCCCGCGCCACCGGTCCGTTCACCGCGAAGACCGTCACCAGCAGGGCTACCACCGAGAGCACCGCCCCGGCTCCCCATCCCATCCACTTCCGGTCGCGCACGATCACCCGAGCCTCCTGGGCCAGCAGCGTTATCGCGTAATCGTTCGATACTAATGGGCTGTCCGGCACGAAGGCCCGGAGTCTCGAGATGCGCGCAAAACCCCTGCATACGAGTGGGTCACCGCGCGGCGGCCGTCTCACGGCGAGACGGCCGTTGACAGTCGGTACCGGGCCGGAAACCGTGAGCGCATGACCCGGACCTCACCCGACGCCCTCGACCTGTTCGACCCCGCGCACCTCGACGATCCCTATCCGCTGTACCGACGACTGCGCGAGGAATCGCCGGTGTACCGCATCCCGGGCACCGACTTCTACCTGGTGACCTCATGGGATCTGGTGACCGAGGCGGTGAATCGGCCCGCCGAGTTCTCCTCGCACCTCACCGGCGCGCTGCTGCGGCAGGAGGGTCGGCCGCCCGCCACCTTCGACATGGACGGCGGCGGCCAGGCCATCCACGTGCTGGCCACCGAGGACGATCCCGGCCACCAGGCACAGCGGAAACTGGTCCAGCCGTTGCTGGCCAAGCGGATTCGCGGGCTCGGACCCACCGCCGCCGACCTGGTGGATCGGTTGTGGGCCGAGCAGCTGCACGGCGATCGCATCGACTGGGCGACCGGCATGGCCGACCGGCTGCCGCTGGCGCTGGTCGCCGACATCATCGGGCTGCCGGATTCGGATGTGCCGCACCTGCTCACGTGGGCCTACGACAGCACCGAGATGCTGGGCGGGGTCGTCGAGGCCGAACGCTTCGGACAACTGGTCACCGCCGCCACCGAGCTGGCCGCCCACCTGCACACCAGGTTCGCCGCCGCCCGGGAGGATCCGGGCGACGACCTGCTCGGCGTGCTGGCCCGCGCATGCACGGCCGGCGACATCACCGACGCGGTGGCGGTGCTCATCCTGGTCCAACTCGTCGGCGCGGGCGGCGAATCCACCGCCGGGCTGATCGCCAACGCCGCGAGCCTGCTCGCCACCCGCCCCGAACTCCAGGACGAGCTGCGCCGCGAACCCGCGCTGCTGCCCGCGTTCCTCGACGAGGCGCTGCGGCTGGAATCGCCCTTCCGCGGCCATCATCGGCACGTCACCACCGATACCGCGCTGGGCGGCACCGAGATTCCCGCGGGCAGCCATGTGCTGCTGCTGTGGGGTGCGGCCAATCGGGATCCGGCCCGCTTCGAACATCCCGACGTCATCGACCTGGACCGCCGCAGCGGGGCCAACAATCTCGCCTTCGGGCGCGGCATCCACTTCTGCATCGGCTCGGCGCTGGCCAAACTGGAGGCCACCGCGGCCCTGACCGCGCTGCTGGACCATACCAACGGATTCACCCTCGTCGAAGACGCCCCGCCGCGGTGGTTTCCGAGCATCTTCGTGCGCCGTCACCGCAGCCTGCCGCTGCGCATCCGCTGATCCGCGCGGATTCTTCCGCGCGTCCACCGCGTGCCGGGGGCCCGGTCACGGCATGATCGTCGTCGATCGAGGGGGGATTCATCGTCGTGACCACAGGAAAGAGGTTCTGTTCGTGAAGACCGTGTACCTCCGCCGCATCGCCCTGGCCACGCTCGCCTGCGCCGCCTCCGGCGCCCTCGCCGCCCCCGCGTCCGCCGACGCGGCCCCGCAGCAGATCACGCTCGACTACTCCAAGGGCCGCTGCGCCCAGACCACCCTGCTGGCCCACTCGTTCACGCCGACCACGCTGGAGATCACCACCTCCAACAACTTCACCGACGACGCCAAGATCGATATGAACGGGCAGCGCACCCCGCTGCCCGATACCTACACCGCCCAGACCACCCGGATCGACCTGGGCACCCCGATGCCCGGGGTCATCCCCTTCGAGGTCTCCGGCTCGGAGTGGCCGGGCAGCGCCGGCACCGGCTGCAAGGGCTGGATCATCATCGCCTGACACGCCTGGAGAACGACCGAGCCCCGGGGGTTTCCTCGGGGCTCGGTCGTTTCGGCTCACCTGCCGTGGGCGCGCAACTGGTACAGACCCTTGGTCTCGGCCACCACCACGCCATTGGCATCGGTCACCACGGCCTCGAGAGTGAAGTCGGCCTTGCCCTTGGCCTCGGCCTCCTCGGTGATGCGCGCGATCTCATCCTCCGACAGCGTGGCCTCGGCGCGCACATCGGTGGCGGCGGGCTTGCGGAAGAAGATGTGCAGATCCTTCACCAGGGGGAAGTACTTGGCGGTGTCGAAGCTGGCGATGGCGATCGCGCCGCCCAGGATCTCCGCGACGGTGAACAGCACGCCGGCGTACATGACGCCGAAGTGATTGCCATTGCCCTCGACCGGGACCGTGGTGGCGGCGAAACCGGGGCGCACCTCGTCGGCCCGCACCCCCATCTTGTGCGCGATCGGAATCGTGAACTCCAGACCACCGTTCACGACCTCGTTCAGCGGCGGGGCATCGTTCCCCATGCGGACCTCCTCGTCCCGGAAATAGGGCAACTTACTGACGTATTGCCAACAACGTGAATCATTATGGGTGAGAGGGTTTCGGCGCAACTCTTTCAGCCACTCGGGTGAAACCCGCCACATTCGGGCAAATCATCCCATGTCATCTCTAGTATGCAAGTTGTGTCCAAGACCTTCTCCGCCGCCGAGCGGGCCTACCGCGAAATCAAGGAACGCATCCTGAGCGGCGACCTGCCGGGCGGGGAGCTGGTCAGCGAGAACGAGATGGCCGGGGAGCTGGGCACCTCCCGCACCCCGGTCCGCGAGGCCTTCCTGCGGCTCGAGACCGAGGGCTGGATGCGGCTCTATCCCAAGCGCGGCGCGCTGGTGGTGCCGGTGCCCTCGCGCGAGGCCGAGCATGTGATCCATGCCCGCTACATCGTGGAAACCGGCGCGGTGGACGCGCTCACCCGCATCGCCCGCGCGGGGCTGATCCCCCGGCTGCGCGAATCCCTGGACCGCCAGGGCGAACTCGCCGACGCTGGCAACCTCGACGAATTCGCCATCGCGGACGCCGATTTCCATCGCGAGTACGTGGTGGCCGCGGACAATCCGCTGCTCATCGGCTTCTACGACTCGCTGCGCGAGCGCCAGCGCCGGATGAGCAGCGTTGCGCTGCACCGGGGCGAGACCCATCCGCACCGGATCATCGAGCAGCACACCCGGCTCGCCGACCTGATCGAAGCCGCCGACGCCGCCGGTTTCGCCGAAGCACTCGCCGAGCACCTCACCGACGTGCACGGCGTGACCCTGAGAGGACTGTGATGGCGACGCTGACAGCCGTCGGCACCCGCACCACCGATGTCGGCACCCATCCCAGGGCGTGGCTCGGCGTGGCCGCGGCGATCTTCGCGATCGCCTGGGGCGGTAATGAATTCACGCCGCTGCTGGTCATGTACAAGCGGGACGGGCTGCCCGTCACCACCGTGGATCTGCTGCTGTTCGAATATGTGCTGGGCATCGTCCCCGCGCTGCTCATCGGCGGCCCGCTCTCCGACCGCTACGGCCGTCGGCCGCTGATGCGGCCCGCGCCCTTCATCGCGGCCACCGGCTCGACCCTGCTGGCCTTCGGATCAGCTTCCGTCCCCATGCTTTCCGCCGGACGCGTGCTGTGCGGCATCGCGCTGGGCCTGGCCATGGCGGTGGGCAGCAGCTGGCTCAAGGAACTCTCGCAGCCGCCGTTCACGGCCGAGACCGCCTCGGGCACCGGGGCGCGGCGCTCGGCCATGAGCCTCACCGGCGGCTTCGGCGTGGGCGCGGGCGTGGCCGGGGTGCTGGCCCAGTGGGCGCCGTGGCCGGACACCCTCGCCTACCTGATCAATGTGACGCTGTGCGTGCTGGCGGCCGCGCTGCTGTTCCGCGCCCCGGAAACCACTGCCCCGCAATCGAATCCGGGTAGACTGCTGGACGATCTGAAGGTCCCCGCCGCCGCGCACCACCGCTTCCGCACCGTGGCACTGCCGGTGTGCCTGTGGCTGTTCACCTCGTCGGCGGCGGCCTACGCCATCATGCCGACGCTCATGATGCCCAAGGTGCACGGCGCGCCCATCGCCTTCTCGGCCCTCATCACGGTCATCACGCTGGGCTGCGGATTCGGCATCCAGTCCGTCGCCCGCCGCATCGACCGGCCGGGCTCGCTGCGCCTGCCGGTCCTGGCGCTGAGCCTGGTGATCACCGGAATGGTGCTGGCCGCAGCGGCTTCCGCCACCCTCACCATGTGGCTGACCGTGCTGACCGCCATCGCATTGGGCATGGGCTTCGGCAGCGGCCTGGTCGCCGGCCTGCTCGAGATCGAGCGCATGGCCCGGCCCGACGACCTCGCGGGACTGACCGCGGTGTTCTACGCGGTCAGCTACCTCGGCTTCGGCGTCCCGGCCGTCATGGCGATCTGCCACGACAGCACCGGCATCGGCTACCCGGCCATGTTCGGTGTCCTCGCGGCCGGGTGCGCTCTCTGCCTGGGCATCGTGGGCCGCGCCCGCGCAGCCTGACCTGGGAGGCACGAAACTCCGGAAAACAGTGGCGGCGGCCCGGCGGTGCGGGTGACCACGTCGATCATGGTGCCGCGGTCGCCGGTGGAGGCGGTGACGTCGAGGAAGGTCAGCTCGTCGGCGCCCTGGGCG